>CAZTPK010000440.1:0-2504 GCA_964614765.1 uncultured Gammaproteobacteria bacterium | reverse complement strand
GCGCGGCTGGGTCAACGAAGGGCGGTCCTACATTGCGCCGGTCGCCATCGGCGACGTTGATCAATTGATGTTCACCAGGCCGGTAGTGGTAGACGCCAGGCTTAAGGCCTTCCACCGCACCCACGACGGCGTAGAGCTCCAGCGGATAGAGCGCCCCCGCGGATGGCGCGGCGCGCAGGCCTTCCGAATGGGTGATGCCCTGCGCGGCCCACAGCAGGTGGCCGAGCTGGGCCAGGGACAGCGAGGCATTGCTGAAGGAACGTACGGATCGCCGCTGCATCAGCAGCCGCTGCAGCGGCGCGTCTGCCGAGGCGGCTGGAGACGGAAGCGAAACAGTTTCGGACGTCTTCATCGCGGTCTCTCCGGCTGCCGCGGACCACGCCAGGAGCGCACACAGCGCATGAAGGCAGGGGCCGAGGGGGCTGTCTCGGCGCACGATCCCTAGCACGTCACGTGCAGTATCGCGTTCGCCCGGTCAGGGTGCGCCTCGAGTTCCGCAATCGCCTGCGACGTCGGCAGGATCACCAGCTCGACGCCGCGGCGTTGTGCCTCGCGCCTGACCTCGTCCATGACGGGCAGGGCGCCGGTGCCGGTGCCGATCACCAGGCGCTCGCATTTCCACGGGATGTCCTCCTCGACGGACAGCGGCGTGTGGCCAAAGGCCTCGCGGAACCTCTTCGAGGGCTTCTTCTTGCGCTTGCGCACCTGGTCCCTGTCGATCACCACGTCGTGCGGGTAGGTGACGCCGTCGATGCGAATCGAACCAAACGAGAACGCTTCGATGTGCATGAAGACCTCCTTCGGCAGGGTGTCCTTGCGTCGGCACTCATCGGGCCCTGCCGGACAATCTCACTTTAGGACATGGAGCGATGGCGGGACAGCCGCTGTCTCGATGCCGTCTGCATGGCCGGATGCTCACCCGCGCGGGAAGCGGGATGCATCGTCCAGGGGGTGGTAGTCGAGCTCCGCTCGCGCGTTCGAGATGTCCCAGAACGCTCCCCGGTTGCCGGAGATGCCGTAGTAGATCCCGAAGGTGACGTTGGCGGTGAGGCTCTTCCGCACCAGCTGGACGAGGTCGCGATGACTCAGCCACGTCTTCATGAAGCGTGGATTGGCGGTGGGGTCGTCGTCGCGCAGGACGCTGCCGATGCGCAGGCAGACGGACTCCACGCCCCATCGCGCGCAATAATATCTCCCGAGGGCCTCGCCGAAGGCCTTGCTGACGCCGTATTCGCTGTCGGGCCGGACCGCTTGCTTCACCGTCAGGCGCTCGGGCTCGTGCTGCAGGTACAGCCCGCTGGATGGCTCGATGCCTTCATAGGCGCCGGTGACGTGGTTCGAGCTGGCGAACACCACCCGCTGGACCCTGAAGGCCCTCGCCGCCTCGTAGACGTTGCGCGCCCCGACGATGTTCGTTCGGAGGATCGCGTCCCACGGCGCGCTGATGCCGGTCTCGGCGGCGAGGTGCACCAGGTAGCGCACCGATCCGATCCTTTCAAACAACCCGGCCAGCTCGCCATAGTCGGTGATGTCGGCCTCGGCGACACGATCCGAGAACGGGCCGTCGATGTCCAGGCCGTACACCTCGTAGGCGTCAGCAAGCGCTCCACGAAGGACACCGCCGATGAGTCCGTTGACGCCCGTGATCAGCAGGCTTGGTTTCTGCATTTGCACTCGCAATCCTCGCGTGAAAGCCGCCGCCGTCGTACGGGGAGTGAAGAGCGAAAGCGTCTCGGCTTCGATCTCACGACGGCGCGAGGTAGATGCCCAGCGGCGGCTGTCCGGCACCGGGCGGAAATCCTGCCGGGAGACGTTCCTTCCTGCCGATCACGAACGCACCGCCGGGCGACAGCCTTGCCAGGATGCGCGGCAGCAGCTCGCGCTGCAGATCCTCCTCGAAATAGGTGAGGACCAGGTTGCGGCACAAGATGAGGTCGAAGCAACCCTCCGGGGCAGCCCGACGAATATCCTGGAGGACGAATGTGACACGACTGCGATGCAGGGGCCGCAGGCAGTAACGTCCGTCCACCCGATCGAAGGCCGACTCGACCCACCGGGGCGGCAACGTACTCAGACAGGTCTCCGGGTAGCAGGCCTTGCGCGCGCGCTCCAACGCCTCCCCGTTCACCTCGGTTGCCAGGATGGCAAACTCGACGCCCGGCGCCTGGGAGGCGGTGGAGAAATCCCAGATCAATGAAAGCGTGTACGGCTCCTCGCCGCCGCTGCAGCCGATGCTCCACGCACGGACCAGCGGCGGCCGGCCGGCCATGGCGCGCTTCGCGAGCCACGGCAGAACGTCGCGCTCGAGGTGGTCGAACACAACCGCGTCGCGGTAGAACCTCGAGATGGTGATCGGGCAGAGGCTGTCCAGCGTCGACCACTCCGAGGGATGCCGCGCGAGATACCCTCGATAGGCCTCCGCATCGCTCAGACCCAGCTCATGCAACCAGCGGCCGATTCGCTTGCACACCTGTTTGCGGACCTTGCGGTAGCCGGCCCAGCGC
>CAZTPK010000439.1:0-2510 GCA_964614765.1 uncultured Gammaproteobacteria bacterium | reverse complement strand
CCGGACGAGAAGTACGTGACCGAGCGCGCCTACGACAACCCGAAGTTCGTCGAGGACATCGTGCGCGACGTCGCGGTGCAGCTCAACGGCGACGATCGCATCGCCGCCTACGTGGTGGAGTCCGAGAACTTCGAATCCATCCACAACCATTCCGCCTACGCGATGATCACGCGGGACAAGGATGCCGCGCCGCCCCCCGGTCGGGCCAAGCGTCAGGACTAGGGCTGCCCATGCGCGCCCTCCAGTGCCGCAGATCCGCCCTGCCGGGATCTTGACGCCCGGCGGGTCGCGTCCCGAGCGGCACCGCTAACCAATTGTATCGCTGGTTCTTTTGCAGCCTGGCACAACCGATGCAACGCCAAGGCCGTGTAACATCAGTCTAGTGACTGTTGCACTCCTCCCTTGGGTCTTGCAGGGCGCCTCGGGCGCCCTGATTTTTCCGTAAGGCTCCGTTCAGCCACGGCATTGGATTATATTTGGCCTGATCTGATCGCGTCGCCGCCCCCACCCCCATTCAAGGACGCTCGAGGTACATATCGATGAAGCCCGGGTCCCGGTCGCTGCCTTTCTGGGTGCCGTTGGCGCTGGTGGGCGCACTCTGGAGCACGGCATCGGCCGTGGCCGGCGAGGTCGACATGCGCGATTACATCATGCTCGATGAGGGCATGACCGAGGCCGAGGTGCTGTATCGACTGGGTCCCTACGACTACGAAACGGTGTATTCGGATTACTATCACCTTCCGATCCGCAAGCGCTGGGCCTACCTTCCGGCGTATGGAAAGCGGGGATGGGTGACCGAGATCACCTTCGATCACCGGGGACGGATCCAGCAGATAGAGCGTTACCGGCCCTGAGTCGCCAACGGCGCGCTCAGCGACCGTCGTCGGCGCGCTTCGACTCTTCCCAGAGCGCCTCCATCTCCGAGGCGGTCGCCTCGGCAACCGCCTTGCCCTGCGCGGCAAGACTCTTCTCGATGTGAACGAATCGCCGCTCGAAGCGGGCGTTCGCCCCGCGCAGGGCCTGTTCCGGATCGACGTCCAGGTGCCGGGCGAGGTTGACGCAGGCGAACAGCAGGTCGCCGACCTCGGCTGCACGGCGCTCCGGCCCCTGCGCGAGACTATCGCGCACCTCGCCCAGCTCCTCCAGGATCTTGTCGAACACCGGCCCCGCATCCGGCCAGTCGAAGCCGACCTGCGCGGCCCGCCGCTGCAGCTTGGCCGCGCGGGTGACGGCCGGCAGGCTGAGGGCGATGCCGGCGAGCGTACCGGCGGCGGCGTTCCCGGCGCGGCGATCGTGCGCCGTGATCGCCTCCCACTGCCGCGCCTGTTCTCTGGCGTCCCCGACCGCGGCGCCGGCAAACACGTGCGGGTGCCGGGCCACGAGCTTCTCGCATATCGCCCCGGCCACCGATTCGAAATCGAACCAGCCGCGCTCCTTGGCCATCCGCGCGTAGAACACGATCTGAAACAGCAGATCGCCCAGCTCGGCGGCCAGGGCGTCGTAGCGCCCGCTCTCGATGACCTCGGCGACCTCGTAAGCCTCCTCCAGCGTGTGCGGCACGATGCTGTCGAAGGTCTGCTGGCGATCCCAGGGGCAGCCGGACTCGGGATCCCGCAGGCGGTCCATGATCTCCAACAGTCGTTCGATGCTCGTCATTGGCAGGACCCTGTTCATCAACGCGCGCCGGCCGCCCCCGCGCCGACGTCACCCCGGTTGATCTTATCCGCTAATTCGCATGTAGAATGAACGGCATGCGGGAAATTCGGTCGAAATTGGACAGTATCCTCTCGTGAGCGTCATGTCGCCCCTCATCCTGAGACTCGACATATCGGGCACTCCCATCACCTGGATCCCTTGGGAGGATGCGGTGTGCCTGTACAGCCGGGAGATGATCGCCTGGACCGCCGGGGAGAGCGTGTTCACCTTTCACGGCGGTATCTCGCGGCAAACCGGCGCCCCGTCGCTGGTGACGGTCAATTCGATCATCGCCGTGAAGCGTTCCGACCGTCACGGTTACCAGCGCCGGGGTATACCGCCACTTAACAATCGCGAGCTGTTCCTCCGTGACGGCAGCCTTTGCATGTACTGCGGCGATGAATTCCACGACAGCCAGCTCACCCGCGACCACGTCATCCCGCTTTCACGTGGCGGCCGGGACTGTTGGTCCAACGTGGTGGCCGCGTGCAAGTGGTGCAACGCACGCAAGGGGAACCGCCTGCCGGAGGAGGCGGGCGTGAGCCTGCTGGCGATTCCCTACGTGCCCAACTGGGCGGAGTTCCTGGCACTGAGCAATCGACGGATCCTCGCCGATCAGATGGAATTCCTGAAGTCCCAGTTCAAGCAGAAGAGCCGCCTGCTCAGCTTCCAGTAGCGTCGCTCCGAGGCAGGCGAGCTCGCATCGCGCGCACCCGGCCGGCGCCCGCGGCGGGTTCGGTTGCCGGCCACGGCCCAAGGCGACGGGCGGTCGCGCTCCGCGCGGGAAACGTCCCGTATTCCGGTTACAATCCCCC
>CAZTPK010000438.1:0-2511 GCA_964614765.1 uncultured Gammaproteobacteria bacterium | reverse complement strand
CGCGGGCACCCCGGATGGCGATCGTGTCACGCATCGTGCTCCCAAACCCGGCGATCCGCCGGAACCTTCCATTTTAGGCGCAACCGGGCCGCGTGGGTATGTCAGGGGACAGGGAGGGGAGAGCACGAGCATGAGACAGAGAACCGGGCACGTGGGGTCTCTCCCCTTGTTCTTGCGGAGGTAGTGTCCTGAATTGTCTGCAAAAGAGGGCCATGGGTTCCAATGGACACTTGGGGTCGACCCCGACAAGGAGACCCAAGGGAGGAACCGATGGCCCGGAGGAAGAGTACGCGGAGTGCGATTGACTGGAAAGCGGCGTTGCTGGCGGACGATGTGTTTCGGGAGCTGCTGCGAGGGACGATTCAGCAGGTGCTCGAGGCGGAGATGGACGAGGCGGTCGGAGCCGGCAAGTGGGAGCGGACCGACGACCGGGTGGGGTACCGGAGCGGATATCGCGGGCGGACCCTGGTGACGCGGGTGGGCAAGCTCGAGCTGCGGGTGCCGCAGGACCGAGCGGGGCGGTTTTCGACCGAGCTGTTCGAGCGGTACCAGAGGAGCGAGAAGGCATTTGTGAGCGCGCTGGCCGAGATGTACATCCAGGGCGTGTCGACGCGGAAGGTCAAGGCGATCACCGAGGAGCTGTGCGGGCACACGGTGTCAGCCTCGACCGTGAGCACGATCAACCAGAAGCTGGACGAGGACCTGGAGCGGTTTGCCCGGCGGCCGCTGGAGGAGCCATATCCCTTCGTGGTGTTGGACGCCCGCTACGAGAAGATCCGGGAGGAAAGTGTGATTCGGTCGCGGGCCGTGCTGGTGGCGATCGGGATCAACTGGGACGGGCGCCGGTGCATGCTCGGGGTGGAGCTGGCCAACCGGGAGAGCGCTTCGAGCTGGAAGGACTTCCTGCACGACTTGCGGCAACGGGGCTTGACTGGCGTGGAGTTTGTGGTGAGCGACGATCATCCGGGGCTCCGGCGCGCCATCGTGGAGCTCATGCCCGAGGCGGCCTGGCAGCGCTGCTACGTCCACTTCTTGCGGAATGCGCTTGACTACCTGCCACGACGAGGCGACGACGACTGCTTGCAGGAACTGCGCTGGATCTACAACCGACGCACGATCGAAGAGGCGCGTCGGGACCTGGCTGGATGGCTGGCCAGGTGGCAGACCAAGTACCCGAAGCTGTGCGACTGGGTGGAGACCAACATCGAGGAAACGCTGACCTTCTACCGGCTGCCCTTAAGTCACCACAGACACATGAAGTCGACCAACATGCTGGAGCGCCAGAACGAGGAGATCAAGCGTCGAACCAGGGTGGTGCGGATCTTTCCAAACGCGGCGAGCTGCCTGCGCCTGATTCGGGCTCTGGCTGTCGAAATGCACGAGAACTGGATCGAGGACACCCGCTACATCAACATGAACGACTTGCGGGAGCACAAGAAGGAGGTTCTACGCCGTCTGGACACGGCGGCATGATCACGACAGTTGTGGAACCTGCGGCGCTCGCTGCGCTCGCCCCGCAGCTCCCACAACCCCAACGACGACCGGCACCCATGACCCCAAATTGCAGAACTTGACAGACACAACTCTCGACTCGTTCCTTCGTGGCCGTGTAGTGCTCCACTGAAGTCAAGCCACTCTGGTTGAGTATTGGGCGCGGAACTCGGCGGGGCTCAGGTAGCCGAGAGCCGAGTGGGGGCGCCGTGAGTTGTACCAGTCGATCCAGGTGAGGACCTCCCTTCGAGCGTCGGAGAACGACGCGAAGTTGTGCTGCCAGACGCACTCCTCTTTCAGGGTGCGGAAGAAGCGCTCGATCATGCCGTTCTGCTCGGGCGTGTAGGGCGTGATGAACTCCTGCTTGAGGCGATAGTCCTTGCAAGCCGCTCGGAACCGCCGGGACTGGAAGATCAAGCCGTTGTCGCTGCGGATCGTCGGTGTCGGTCCCGGTGGACGAAGGGTGCCGAAACGACGGAGGCAGGCCTCCTCGACGGCTCGTTCGGCCTCCTTCGCGCGTCCCCGAAGGGCGAACTCGACGCCGACGATCTCGCGGTCGTGGCAGTCGATCACTGCAGCCAGGTGAGCCCATCCGTCCTCCCCGCAGGCGATATGCGTGAGGTCCATCGCCCACCGCTCGTTACTGCGAGGTGCCCTCGAGACGAGGCCACGGGCACGCGGACGGGGTGTCTTCTGCCGCTGATGCACGAACCACCCTTTGATCTTCAGGACGCGATAGACGGTCCGCTTCGCCACGACGACACCGTGCTCCCGCTTGAGCAACGCCCACAGCAGCCGATAGCCGGCGGTCGCATGGCGAGCGATGAGGAAGCGGATGAGCTCGGCCAGGTGCTCGTCGACACGCGCGGTGCGAGGTGGTGCAGGTGCAGCCGGCCGCGGCTTCCAGCGGCTGACGCCGAGGACCCGGCACACCCGACGTTCGGAGCAGGCAGGCAGACCGTGCCTCACTCGTCCGACGTCTCCGGGGGAAAAGGGCGAAGCTTGGTCGCCTCCTTGAGG
>CAZTPK010000437.1:0-2523 GCA_964614765.1 uncultured Gammaproteobacteria bacterium | reverse complement strand
ACGCGGCCGAGATCGCACCGGCGCTGCGCGAGCTGCCGCAGCTGCACCTGATCGGCGGCAGGGATCGGGTCGTGCCGCGGGCGGTGGCGGAATCCTACCTGCAGCGGGCCGGCGATGCCGCGAAGACGACCGTCATCGAGATCCCCGACTACGACCACCAATGCTGCTGGGTCGAGCGCTGGCCCGAGCTCGCCTGCGCCGCATTGAGCAGCGCCGGCGCGGCCTTCACGCCCTGTCGCTGATCGGACGCTGACGGCGCGGGGTCGCCGCGCACATCCCCGGTGGCCGCCGCCGCGGACCGTCAGGGCTTCTTGCCCGCCGCGTGCCGCGTCAGCAGGCGATCCAGATGACTGGCGAAGCTCTGCCGATCGGCCTGGCTCAGCGCCGCCGGCCCCTCGGACTGGATGCCGCTGGCGCGCAGCGTCTCCATGAAATCGCGCATGGTGAGACGCGCGCGGATGGTGTCCCCGGAATACAGCTCCCCGCGCGGACTGAGGGCGTGTCCGCCCTTGGCGAGCACCTCGGCGGCGAGCGGGATATCGGCGGTCACGACCAGGTCGCCGGGGTTCAGGCGTTTGACGATCTCCGCATCGGCGACGTCGAAGCCGCCGGCCACGCGCAGCGAGCGTATGTAGGGCGAGGCCGGCTTGGCGAGGGTTCTGTTCGCGATCAGCGTGACCACGATCCGCCGCCGTTCTGCAGCGCGAAACAGGATCTCCTTGATCACGCGCGGACAGGCATCGGCATCGACCCAGATCTGCATCAGCGGCAACTCGCGGCGGTCGTCATCGGGAATTCGGGTGTTCACGGGGTTGGGCACGCGCTCCGCCTTGACGAAGGCAGGCGCCGCCGCAATACTGTATGCATGTACAGCATAATGAATCCCGGCGGGACGGAAAGGAGCCGCCCTCGGTACGCGCACCGGACGGATCGGGGGTACGAGGGGGCGCGTGGCTCGCGCCGCAGCATAAGGAGGGCGCGGATCGATGTCCACCGGCAGCGGCCCGGTTGCCGCCGGCGCCCCGCGCCATGACCCGCCGCGGGGAGGCGATCCCCACGGTTATTCAAGCAGTTGAAATGATGCACGCCGGCGGCTGCCTGGCGATCCGCCTGCCGCCGCGATCCCATATCGAGGTGCTTCCGTGAGCGACCTGACGCCGCGCCAGAACGAGATCCTGAAGCTCATCCGCAAACACATCGAGCAGAACGGGGTGCCGCCCACCCGCCAGGAGATCTGCGAGCACTTCGGCTTCAGTTCGCCCAACGCCGCCGAGCAGCACCTGCGGGCCATCGCCGCCAAGGGCTACATCGAGATGATGCCCGGCGCCTCGCGCGGCATACGGCTGGTGGCGCAGGGGGCGGCGGCACCGGAGTTTTCGCTGCCGGTCGTGGGCCGCGTCGCCGCCGGCGAACCCATCCTCGCCGTGGAGCACATCGAGGATCACTACCGCGTCGATCCGTCGCTGTTCCGGCCGCGCGCGCACTACCTGCTGCGGGTCGAGGGCATGAGCATGCGCGGTGCGGGCATCCTCGACGGCGACCTGCTGGCGGTGCACCGCCGCACGCGCGCCGAGAACGGCGAGGTGGTGGTCGCACGCGTCAACGACGAGGAGGTCACCGTCAAGCGCTACCGGCAACGCGGCAATCGCGTGCAGCTGCTGCCGGAGAACCCCGACTTCGAACCGATCGAGGTCGATCTGCGCCACGACACGCTCGCCATCGAAGGCCTCGCCGTCGGCGTCCTGCGGCTGAAGGCATGAGTCTGGACGGCCTGTTCGAACGCGCCAGGATCTGGCGCGGCGGGGAGACTCCCTCCGCGATCGGCGCCGTCGTGCCGACCGGCCTGCCCGATCTCGATGCACTGCTCCCCGGCGGCGGCTGGCCGCGCGGCGCGCTGAGCGAGGTGATGGCGGAGGAAGGCCACGGGGCCCTGTCGCTGCTCATGCCCGTGCTCGCGCGGCTGAACGGGGAAGGTCGCTGGTTCGCCTTCATCGCCCCGCCCTACCTGCCCTGCGCGTACGCACTCGCCGCCCACGGCGTCGACCTCGCGCAGGTGCTGTACGTGTCCCTGCGCAGCGACCCGGAGAAGCTGTGGGGACTGGAGCAATGCCTGAAGAGCGGTGCCTGCGCGGTAGTACTGGGATGGTTTCCGCAGCCGCCGCTGCGGCATCTGCGCCGCCTGCAACTGGCGGCGGGGAGCGGCGACAGCGTCGCCTGCCTCTTCTACCCGCCGGATATCGGCGAGTGCAGCACGCCGGCGGCGTTGCGTATCCGGGTCACGCGTGTCGATGACGAGGCGGATCCGGGGCGAGTGACGATACGCATCGTCAAACGCCGGGGCGGCTGGCCCTGCGGGCCCGTCACCGTCTCGCTGCGGCCCTTCACGGCCTCCCCGGAATGCCCGCCGCATGCCGGCGCCGAAGCCGCGGACAGGGAGGCCGCGCACGGACAGCCGCATGGCCAGGGATCGGTCCCACTCTGAAGAGAGACTCATCCGGAGAACGAACATGCTCTGGCTTGCAC
>CAZTPK010000436.1:0-2553 GCA_964614765.1 uncultured Gammaproteobacteria bacterium | reverse complement strand
ACGGCAAGATCATCCAGGAGCTGGAGGCCGCGTTCCGCGGCGCGGGCTGGAACGTCATCAAGGTGATCTGGGGTTCGTACTGGGATCCGCTGCTCGCTCGCGATCACAAGGGGCTGCTGCTGAAGCGCATGGAGGAGTGCGTCGACGGGGAGTATCAGGCGTTCAAGGCCAACGACGGCGCCTACGTCCGCAAGCACTTCTTCGGCAAGTACCCAGAGCTCGCGGCCATGGTCGCCAACATGTCCGACGAGGACATCTGGAGGCTGAACCGCGGCGGCCACGATCCGCACAAGGTCTACGCGGCCTACGCAGCCGCGGTGAAGCATACCGGTCAGCCCACGGTCATCCTCGCCAAGACCGTCAAAGGCTACGGCATGGGCGAGGCGGGCGAGGGGCAGAACATCACCCACCAGCAGAAGAAGATGGGAGAGGAGGCGCTGCGGCACATCCGCGATCGGTTCTCCATACCCATACCGGACGAAAAGATCGCCGAGGCGCCGTTCTACCGGCCGCCGGATGACAGTCCCGAGATCCGCTACCTGAAGGAGCGCCGCGAGGCGCTCGGCGGATTCCTGCTCTCGCCGCACGTCGCTCCACCGCTGCCGGTGCCGCCACTCAGCGCCTTCGAACCGCTGCTGAAGGGCTCCGAGGGGCGCCCGATCTCCACCACCATGGCGTTCGTGCGCCTGCTCGGCATACTGGTGAAGGACAAGGCCATAGGCAGGCACATCGTGCCCATCGTGCCCGATGAGGCGCGCACCTTCGGCATGGAGGGCATGTTCCGGCAGCTCGGCATCTACTCCTCCGTGGGACAGTTGTACGAGCCGGTCGATCGCGACGAGGTGATGTACTACCGCGAGGACAAGCGCGGTCAGATCCTGGAGGAGGGGATCTGCGAGGCCGGCGCCTTCTCGTCCTGGATCGCCGCCGGCTCCGCGCATCGCCACCACGGGATCTCGATGATCCCCTTCTACATCTTCTATTCGATGTTCGGCTTCCAGCGCGTCGGCGACCTGGCCTGGGCCGCCGGCGACATGAAGTGCAGGGGATTCCTGCTCGGCGGCACCGCCGGGCGCACGACGCTGGCCGGAGAAGGCCTGCAGCACCAGGACGGGCACAGTCACATCCTTGCCTCGACGATCCCGAACTGCGTCGCCTACGACCCCGCCTACGCCTATGAGCTGGCGGTGATCGTGCACGCGGGACTGGAGCGCATGTACGTGCGGCACGAGAAGGTTTTCTACTACATCACGGTGATGAACGAGAACTACGAGCAGCCGCCGATGCCGGCCGGCGTGGCGGAAGGCATCTTGCGCGGGATGTACCGCCTGGTCGACGGCGGCGAGGCGGAGCTGAAGGTGCAACTGCTGGGCAGCGGCACGATATTGCGCGAGGTCCTGGCTGCCGCGGATCTGCTGAAGGCGGATTTCGGGATCGCCGCCGACGTCTGGAGCGTCACGAGCTTCAACGAGCTGCGGCGCGACGGGCTGGACTGCCGGCGCTGGAACATGCTGCATCCGACCGAGACGCCGCGCGGCAGCTACGTGGGGCGCTGCCTGGAGCCGACCACCGGGCCGGTGGTGGCGGCCTCCGACTACATGCGCGCCTACGCCGACCAGATCCGCGAGTTCGTGCCGCGGCGCTACCGCGTGCTCGGCACCGACGGCTTCGGCCGCAGCGACACGCGCGCGCAGCTGCGGCGGTTCTTCGAGGTCAACCGCTACTACGTCGCGGTCGCGGCGCTCAGCGCGCTGGCCGAGGACGGCCGCCTGCCGGGTGCCACGGTGGCGGAGGCCATCCGGCGCTACGGGGTCGATCCCGACAAACCCAACCCGGTGACGGTGTAGCGGACATGTCGGCGCAACTGTTCGTGCTGCCCGACATCGGCAACTTTGAAGGCGTCAGCGTCATCGAGCTGCACGTGCGGCCCGGCGATCGCGTGCAGGCCGAAGACCCGATCATCACGCTGGAGAGCGACAAGGCCACGATGGACATACCGGCGCCTTACCCCGGCGTCGTGCGCGAGTTGAAGGTCGCCGTCGGCGACAAGGTGAGCGAGGGCGTGCCGATCGCCGTCATCGAGCCGATCGAGCAGTCGGCGCCGCCGCCCGCGGCGGTCCCTCCGCCCCCCCAGGAACCGAAGACCGCGGCCCTGCCGCAGGCCGCCAGCGTCGAGGCCTCGACCGCTGCGGCCTCACCGGCACGGCAGACCGCCGCTGCAGTGCCCAGGCCTGCCCCGGCCGGATTGCCCCAGGGCGCCGAGACGGTTGGGACGAGCGAGTCGGCGCGGGCGCACGCCAGTCCCTCGGTGCGCCGGTTCGCGCGCGAGCTCGGGGTCGATCTCGGGCTGGTGCGGGGCAGCGGGCCGCGCGGACGGGTGCTCAGGGAAGATGTGACCGCATTCACCAAGGCCGTGATGAGCGGCACGAAGTCCGTCGCGGCAGGGCCGCCGCCGGTGCCGCCAGTGGACTTCTCGCGCTTCGGCCCCGTGGAGCATCGCCCGCTGTCGCGGGTGAAGCGGCTGGCGGGGCAGGCGCTGCATCGCAGCTGGGC
>CAZTPK010000435.1:0-2567 GCA_964614765.1 uncultured Gammaproteobacteria bacterium | reverse complement strand
CCGTCGGGAAAGGGGAAGAACGCGTCGGAGGCGACCACCGAACCGTGCAGACTGAGGCCAGCGTTCTCGGCCTTGATGCGTGCGATGCGGGTGGAGTCCACGCGGCTCATCTGACCGGCTCCGACGCCGATGGTCTGACCGTCGCGGCAGTAGACAATGGCATTGGACTTCACGTATTTGGCGACGCGCCAGGCGAACAGCAGGTCCGCCATCTGCGCTGCGGTCGGATGCCTGGCGGTCACGACCCGCAGCGACTCGGCGGTGACCTCGGCGTTGTCGGCTGTCTGGATGAGCAGGCCGGAGCCCACACGCTTGAAGTCGTGCGCGTTGCGGCCGCGCTCCCAGGCGCTGCCGGTGGCCTTCACGCCATCCAGGGGGACCTCCAGAAGCCGAACGTTGCTCTTGCGTGCGAATTCATCCAGGGCCTCGGGCGCGAACGCCGGTGCGATCACCACCTCGACGAACTGCCGCGCCACGGCCTGGGCGGCGGCGCCGTCGACGGAGCGGTTGAACGCGATGATGCCGCCGAAGGCGGAGGTGGGATCGGTGGCGAAGGCGCGCACATAGGCCTCGGCCGGCGTCGGCGCCACGGCCACGCCGCAGGGATTGGCGTGCTTGACGATCACGCACGCGCAGGAGTCGAAAGTCTTCACGCACTCCCAGGCCGCGTCGGCGTCGGCGATGTTGTTGTACGAGAGTTCCTTGCCCTGCCGCTGGCGCGCCGTGACCAGCGATCCGGGGGCCGGACCGAGGTCGCGATAATAGGCCGCGCGCTGATGAGGGTTCTCGCCGTAGCGCAGGTCCTGCAGCTTGACGAACCGTCCGTTGGCCTGCGCGGGGAACTCGCTGCGGCTGCCATCGGGGCGAACCGACGAGAGGTAATCGCTGATCGCGGCGTCATAATTCGAGATCCGGTTGAACGCCGACACGGCGAGCGCAAAGCGCGTGGCCTCGGACACCTCGCCGGAACGCTTGATCTCGCTCAGCACCTGCTGGTATTGGGCGGGATCGGTCACCACGGCGACACCGCGCCAGTTTTTTGCGGCGGAACGCACCATGGCCGGACCGCCAATGTCGATGTTCTCGATTGCCTGATCCAGCGTGCAGCCGGGCTGGGCGACCGTCGCTTCGAAGGCGTAGAGATTGACCACCAGGAGATCGATCGTCGGAATTCCGTGGCTGGCGAGCGCCGCCATGTGCGCGGCGTGCTCGCGACGGGCAAGGAGGGCGCCGTGTATCCTCGGGTGCAGCGTCTTCACGCGGCCATCGAGCATCTCCGGGAAGCCGGTGAACTCGGATACCTCCACGACGGGGATGCCGCTCTCGCCCAACAGCTTCGCGGTGCCGCCGGTCGAGATCAAATCCACGCCGAAGGCGAGCAGCTCGCGGCAGAAATCGACGATGCCGGTCTTGTCGGTGACGCTGATGAGCGCGCGCTGGATCTTCGCAGCCATGATACGTTCCGTCGAGGGTGTGGACGCGGTTGGCGGTCGACGGCAGCCGCACTCAGGCGCCGGCGTCGCCGTTCTTCTCCAGTCCGTACTTGCGGAGCTTCTTGCGCAGGGTGGCGCGGTTCAGGCCGAGAACCGCCGATGCGCGCGAGAGGTTGCCTCTCACCTCCGTCAGGACGACCTCAAGCAGCGGCGCTTCGATCTCCGAGAGCACGAGTTCATACACCTCGGCGGTCGAATGCCCGTTCAAGTTGCGGAAATAGGCGCGCAGCGACCGGCGCACGCACTCGCGCAGAGGCGGAATGTCGCTGTCGAGATCGACGAGTTCGGGCTTTGCCTTCTTGGCTCGCCGCCCCCGCTTGGGCGCGCTCGCGGTCATGCGGCGAGCGCTCCAGGGCATTGCGCGAAGTGATTCCTCACCAGTGCGAGCTGCAGTTCGGCCGCCTCGACGCGGTTGACGCTTTGCCAGAGGGACTCGCCGTCGGGAATACGGCGCAGGTACCAGCCCAGATGCTTGCGCGCGATGCGCGGACCCTGCTGCTCGCCGTAGAAGTCGTAGAGCCGGCGCAGATGCTCCACCAGCACCGCAGCGATCGCCGGCCGGGACGGTGGCGCCAGCGTCGCGCCGGTGGCGAGGAAGTGGTTGATCTCGGCGAAAATCCAAGGATTGCCCTGCGCGGCCCGTCCGATCATCACCGCGTCGGCCCCCGTATGCTGCAGGACCGCGCGGGCCTGCGCCGGTGTGCGGATGTCGCCGTTGGCGATGACCGGGATGCCGACGGCGTCCTTGATTGCGGCGATCGTGTCGTATTCGGCGTGACCTCGGAACGCGCACGCGCGCGTGCGCCCGTGCACGGCCAGCGAGCGTATGCCCGCAGCCTGCGCGATCTTGGCGATCGTCACGGCGTTTCGGCGGGCCGGGTCGGGCCCGGTGCGGATCTTCAGCGTCACTGGAACGTCGACCGCGCCGACGACCGTCTCGAGTATGCGCGCCACGAGCCGCTCGTCGTGCAACAGGGCGGAACCGGCCATCCGATTGCACACCTTCTTTGCCGGACAGCCCATGTTGATGTCGATGATCTGCGCGCCCCGATCGGCGTTGTAGCGGGCGAAGTC
>CAZTPK010000434.1:0-2569 GCA_964614765.1 uncultured Gammaproteobacteria bacterium | reverse complement strand
GACGGCCGTGGTTACGCCTTCGCCGCCGATCAGATCCTCGCCCTGGACCGGATCAACCCCCAGGTCGCCGCGCGGATCGCGCGCTGCTTCGATCGCTGGAAGCGCTTCGACGCCGCGCGCCAGGCCAGTGCGCGGGAACAGCTCGAGCGCATCCGCGCCGTTCCCGGCCTGTCCCGCGACGTCGAGGAGGTCGTCACGCGCGCCCTCGCCTGAGCCGCGGGCGATCGCCTCCACCGGGCCGCTCAGGCGATGCGGAAGCGCGTGAGGCGCGAGAACAGAATCGCGGCGAACGGCACCAGCAGATAGATCCCCATCTGCACGAGCATCAGCTCCCCGAGCCGGCTGTAGTCCTCCGGCACCTGCACGGCACCGGTCGCCGGGTCGACGACCTCGCGAGTGACGACGAAGATCTGGTTGAGGTACTTGGTGCCGAGCTGGCTCGCCGACAGCGCCAGATTGGTGAACGACGCCATCACCGCGAAATAGGTCGCCTTGAGATTGGCGGGCGCGGAGTTGGCGATCCACGCCAGCATCGGAATCATGGAGATCTGACCGAGCGGGGATTCCAGGGCCGTGTTCACCAGCGCAATGAATCTGGCGTCCACCACTCCGCCGGTGTGGGCGGCGGTCCACTCGTGCAGGCCGTAATACATGGCCACCGTCGGGAGCGATAGCAGGAAGCCGAGCAGCGTGAGAAAGCCGATGACGTAGGCGATGGAGCGCTCGGCCATGAAGCGGCGGAAGATGAACATGCCCGCGAGCGTCAACGTGCTGCCGATGAGATCGAGCACCGAAAAGAAGTGCTGATCGAATTTCAGCTTGTCGATCATCCACCAGCTCACTCCCGGACCGACTCCCGGGGTGGCGCGGAACATGAAGATGACCACGGCGGTGCCGATGAGCGTCGCCCGCGCCGAGGGATCCAGCGCGCGGGTGAGGCGGACGATGAGGAACATGACGATCGCGAGCGAGCCGGCGAAGACGATCTCCTCCTTGTAGGAGTTGCCGCCGAGCCCGGTCGCCACCGTGAAGATCACGAACACGAGGCTTCCGCCGAGTATCATCCAGTTCGGCCTGGTGGGCTCGCCGCGGTCGCTCAGTTTCGCCTCGACCTGGAGCTCGTCGAAACCCAGGGCGCGCAGCCGCGCGCGTTCGCGCCGCTTGAGCGCGCCGGCGGCGAGGACGCCGAGAACCGATATGACCGGGATCACCATCGCCATCCAGTACACCCGCTCGTAAATCCTCACGACCTCCTCGACGGGCTTCTCGGTGACGCCGGAGAACATCCATAGGTTGATCAACGACACCAGCACGCTGCCGCCGATGATCGCGACGCGACCCAGCGTCTGCATGGTGGTGTGCATGAGCTTGCGCGCGCCCGCCTCCACCGGACGGCCTTGCTCATCGACAAACGGCACCGCCTCCACCGTCATCGCATCGGCCACCGCGTCCTGTATCACGTATCCTACAGGCGAGAGCAGCGCGCCTATGACGTACCAGACGTCGGCGGGGAGGATGGCCGTCATGGCCTCGCGGTGGCCGATCAGCCCCACCATGACGAGCAGGCTGCAGGCGATGAGGCTCGCCCCGAGGTAGACGAGCAGGCTCTTCCAGCGCCAGATGAGATCGACCAGGTGCCCGAGCGGCATCTTCAGGGCCCAGGGAATGCCGGCCCAGAACCCCAGCGCGGCCAGGAATTCCGCCGAGAGGCTGAGGTAATCCTTGACGAAGAATCCGGTGACGATACCGGTGAGGCCCGACACACCCGCCGCCATGTAGACCATCAGCGGCGGCAGGTACGACAGGCGCATGTCGCGCCCGAGAGAGAGGATGTTGCGGTCTATCCAGTGATACGTGGCGCGGAGCATGCGGCATTCCCGTAATTGCCGGCCAGAGTGTAACCCACGACACCAGCCGGCGGCGGGACGCCGAGCCGCCTTCCCCGAGGCGCCCCGCCGCCGCCCCGCGGGCGGCAGCGCAGGCTCATCTCCGGCACAGCCGCCACGCGGTCTCCGCGAGCGCGGTCAGCCCGCGGGAGCGGAACTTGGGTTCGTCCTGGATGATCTCCTCGCTGTGCAGCAGTTCCACCCGGTGCGAGCCGGCATACCGCTGGTGCACCTCATCGGCGGTCACCGAGAACGGCGGCCCGTCCATCTGCTCTTGGTCGTATTCGAGGGTCACCAGCAAAGTCTGCGCGCCCGCCGGAAGCAACGCTGCCATGTGCGCCGCGTACCTGGCGCGCGCGGGCGGCGGCGGCGCGGTCGAAAACCGCCGCCACGCCGTCGAGATCGTCCGGTCGCAGATCGAAGAAGTCGCCGACGAGCAGCGATATCCCGGCGCCACGGAAGCACTCGAAGACGCCCTCGCGCACGCGTAACAGCGGCAGGGCGTTCTCCTCGCAGAAGGCCTTTGCGGCTGTGAGTGAGAGCTCGACGCCGATGACCTCGAAGCCGGCATCACGCAGCCAGAGCATGTCGCGGCTCTTGCCGCAGAGCGGCACGAACACGCGCGCGCCCGGCGGCAGGTCCAGAGATGCCCAATAACGGCGAAGGTAGCGATGCGCCGACTG
>CAZTPK010000433.1:0-2574 GCA_964614765.1 uncultured Gammaproteobacteria bacterium | reverse complement strand
GTTCTAGCGCGGACAGCCCTATCACCTCCAGATTTGGAGGATTCAGCCGCCGGAGGATTTCCTCGACGGCATGATCCAACGCCAGCACATGGAGATGGAAATCGGCAGCGCAGACCCGCATTGACCGGTACATAGTCAGGCCCCTGACGAGGTAGTTGCTGTCGAAGTAGGTGCAGAAATGATTCATGGACGGCTAGGTGGCCGGTCGGGACTACCGAAGGCACCGCGTGACCGCCGCACATACCGTCTCGACCTGCTCCAATGTCATCTCCGGAAACATCGGGAGACTCAACACGCGTGATACTACGCTTTCCGTGTTCGGTAAGGCGACGGGTCGAAAAGACCCGTCGTCATAGGCGGGCTGCTGGTGCACCGCCCTGGGGTAGTGAACCAGAGTCGCCACTCCCAGGTCGGCGAGTGCCTTCTGCAGCTGGTCACGTTGAGGTGCCTGAATGACGTACTGGTGATAAACGTGTTCTGCGCCCGGGAACCGCCGCGGCTTGGCGATGCAGTCGGCATCGATTCTCTCATCGTACAACTCCGCGATGCGCCGCCGCCGCCGATTGTCGTCGTCCAAGACGGCCAGTCGTACACGCAGAACCGCGGCTTGCAGTTCGTCCAGCCGCGAATTGACGCCGAACTTCCGACTGACATACCGAGTCTCCCAGCCGTACTCCCGCAGCGCGCGAAGTGGCTTCAGGTGGCGCTCGTCGGATCCCACCACTGCACCGCCGTCACCGAAGGCGCCGAGATTCTTTGTCGGGTAGAAACTGAAACAGCCGAGGTCGCCCCAGGTACCGACAGGGCGTCCATCCACACTGGCGCCGTGCGCCTGCGCGCAGTCCTCCACCACCGGCAGCCCGTACTCACGGGCGATCGCGAGTATTTCCGGCATGTCCGCCGGTTGACCGTACAGGTGCACGGCCACGACCGCTTTCGCCCTGCCCGCCGTACATTCGAGCGCTTCGCGCAGGCTCCGGGGCGACATGGTGTATCGTTCCTGATCCACGTCCACGAACAGGGGAACCGCGCCAATCCTGGCAATTGCCGCCACGGTGGCAACCGCCGTGTGAGAGACTGTGACGACGCCGTCGCCGGGACCGACTCCGAGCACCCGCAGCGCCAGTTCGACAGCGTCCGTGCCGCTCGCTACTCCGACCGTCCAGGCGGCGCGATGAGCGGTCGCAAACTCGGACTCGAAATTCCGAACCTCGTCTCCGAGTACGTACCGGCCGCTCGCCAGGACGCGCCGAATGGCTGCATCGATAACGTCGCGTTGCCTAAGGTATGCGGAGACCGGGCTCGATTGTGGTATCAAACGTAGTGCTCCATGTTGTGCCGATAGTACTCCAACGTTCTCTGCAGACCTGTCCTCAGCGAGACGCGCGGTCGCCATCCGAGCGCCGCCTCGATCGCGGCGAAGTTGCAGTAGCAGTCTCCGATATCGATCCTGCGGCGTTCCTCCGGGAACTCCCTTGTCTCGAAGCTGCCACTGCCGTTGATTTCAACGAGCATCTCTCCCAACTGGCGCAGGTTGACCACTTCCGGAGACCCCAGGTTGAAGATACGCCCGTCCGCCCTTTCGCTTAGCGCTGCCGCGAGGCACGCGTCTGCCACGTCCTCCACGTAATTGAAGTCCCGCAGCTGGGTACCGCCCCAGATCTCGAAGGGCTCGCCGCTGAGCACACGTCGGATCCACACTCCAAGGAAGGTCTGTCTGGCATCCACAATGCGCATGCCTGGGCCATAGGTGTTCGTGAGCCGAAACACGCACGTTCGCATTCCGTAGACCTCGTGATACAGGCGATGAAACCATTCGCCGGCCAGCTTGTTTATGCCGTTCACGTCGACCGGATGGACCCGATGCGCCTCGTCGACGGGCAGATATACGGGCCGTCCGTAGACCTGTCGCGTGCTGGCAAAGAGTATCTTTGCTCGCGGATTGACGTGGCGAAGCGCCTCGAGTATGCCAATCTGCGCACGGCTGTTGATGTCCAGATCGGTAATGGGATCCTTCATCGAGTCGAGGTGACTCGACTGGCCTGCGAGGTTGAACAGGATGTCGATGCCGTCCAGGAGTCCGTCCAAACAGGCAGGATCCCGCACGTCGGACACGATCAATCTTATTCGGTCCGCAACTTCCTGAAGATTTCTGCGATTGCCTCCGTACTGTGGAAGCAGTGCGTCGATGACCGTCACGTCCGCATCCATCTGGACCAGCCGCCTCGCGATCGCGGATCCGATGAGGCCGGCTCCGCCGGTGATCACGATGCGCTTGCCGGCAAAGTCCACGAGCGCCTCCTGACTAGGCCCGCTTGCGCGCCACGACGAAATTGTCTAGATACAGCTCTGGATCGCCACGCCCGGCGGCCGCAATGAGTGCACCCAGGCCCGAAAGCGGGGCGACAACCAGCGCCCGTGCAACCAACCTTAACGGCAACGGCATGCGGCGAAGACCGGCGTTCACCTGCTCCGCCACGAGCGCCAAGAGTGCCGATCCGCCTCCGACAAGCTTCTGTTGCTCGATGATCTCGAAGCCGCAGCGTAGCAGGAGTTCCCGCACCCCGTATGACG
>CAZTPK010000432.1:330-2578 GCA_964614765.1 uncultured Gammaproteobacteria bacterium | reverse complement strand
GTCGATGGAACCACCATCGACTGCGCGTCGCGCCTTGCATCCATCCGATCCTGGCTGCAACGCGGGGCATGAGCCCTACTGAAATAGGCTCTTATTCAAGACCGGAATGCTTGCATACCAATGGTCGAAGGCCGCATCCAAGGTATCGAACTGCTGACTGTCAGCCACGGTCTTGCCCGGAAACAGGTTACCCACGGCATAGCGACCATTGCTCAGTTTGCCGATCGAGTGACTCTGCCGTTCGATTGCCACCCCACCGAGGATTTTTCGGACCTGCATAAGACCTCCCATGACCGTCGACCCTGCTTGCTCGATAAGCAAGACGGATTTTTTCAGAGGAAGATGACAATCAGATGTCGGCCCGGATGAGCTAGGGATAATGGCCCTAATTGCAGGGTAAAGGCGGTTTTCACGCGCCGAAGTTGAGGTGCGGTTCCGGCCGCCGCTGCGCGGCTTAAGCTGCGCAAGCGCAGGGTTACCCGAAAGGGCACAAGAGCCTACGCTGCAAGCTGAAGGAATTTTTCAGGCGCTGAAAAATTCCTTCACCTTGTCCATGAACCCCTTGGCTTTGGGGTTGTGCTGGCCTTCGTGTTCCTGGCTGATGGCGTCGAACTCGCGCAGCAGTTCTTTTTGCCGCTCGGTCAGCTTGACCGGGGTTTCCACCACCACGTGGCACAACAGGTCGCCATGGGTCTCGCTACGCACCCCCTTGATGCCCTTGCCGCGCAGGCGGAAGACCTTGCCGGTCTGGGTCTCGGCCGGAATCTTGATGCTGGCCTGGCCATCCAGGGTGGGAATGGTCACCTCGCCGCCGAGCGCCGCGGTGGCGTAGGAGATCGGCATCTCGCAGTGCAGGTCGTTGTGGTCGCGCTGGAACACCGGGTGCGACTTGAGGTGAATCTGGACATAGAGGTCGCCGGGCGGGCCGCCATTGACGCCGGCCTCGCCCTCGCCGGACAGGCGGATGCGGTCGCCCTCGTCGACCCCGGCCGGGATCTGCACCGACAGGGTCTTGTGCTTTTTGACCCGGCCCTCGCCATGGCAATGCGTGCAGGGGTCGGTGATGACGCGGCCGCTGCCGTGGCAGCGCGGGCAGGTCTGCTGGATCGAGAAGAAGCCCTGCTGCATGCGCACCTGGCCGTGGCCGCCGCAAGTCGGGCAGGTGGTCGGCTCGCTGCCCTTCTTCGCCCCGGTCCCGTCGCAATGCTCGCATTCGCTCATCACCGGGATGCGGATCTTGGTCTCGGTGCCGCGCGCGGCCTCTTCCAGGGAGATCTCCAGGTTGTAGCGCAGGTCGGCGCCGCGATAGACCTGGCTGCGCCGGCCGCCGCCGCCGCCGAAGATGTCACCGAAGATGTCGGGGAAGGCATCGGCGAAATTGCCGTAGCCGGCGCCGCCGGCCCCGGCCATGCTCGGGTCGACGCCGGCGTGGCCGTACTGGTCGTAGGCCGCCCGCTTCTGCCCATCGATCAGCACCTCGTAGGCCTCCTTGACCTCCTTGAAGTGCTCCTCGGCCTCGTGGTTGCCCGGGTTGCGGTCCGGGTGGTACTTCATGGCCAGCTTGCGGTAGGCCTTTTTCAGTTCGTCGTCGGAGGCGCCTTTGGCAACGCCAAGCACCTCGTAGTAATCCCGTTTCGCCATGCCCATCCCAATCGAAAAGGCCGGGTTAAGGGGCCAGACCCCTTCAACCCGGCCAGTTATTACGGCACGGGCCAGCCCGTGTCCGGAATAACCTTACTTGTCTTTGACTTCCTCGAACTCGGCATCGACCACGTCCTCGTCGGCCTTGCCGCCGGCCGCACCCGCAGCCGCACCGGCGTCGGCGCCGCCCTGCTGGCCGTACATCTGCTCGGCCAGTTTGTGGCTGGCCTCGGCCAGGGCCTGGGTCTTGGCCTCGATGGCTTCCTTGTCGCTGCCGCGGATGGCCTCTTCGGCCTCTTTCACCGCGGCCTCGATCTTGGCCTTCTCGTCGGCACCGACCTTGTCGCCATGCTCCTTGAGGGCCTTGTTCACCGAGTGGATCATGCTGTCGCACTGGTTGCGGGCGTTGGCCAGCTCGAAGGCCTTGTGGTCTTCGGCGGCATTGGCCTCGGCGTCGGCCACCATCTTCTTGATCTCGTCCTCGGTCAGGCCGGAGTTGGCCTTGATGGTGATCTTGGCCTCCTTGCTGGTGGCCTTGTCCTTGGCCGAGACATGCAGGATGCCGTTGGCGTCGATGTCGAAGGTGACCTCGATCTGCGGCAGGCCG
>CAZTPK010000432.1:0-320 GCA_964614765.1 uncultured Gammaproteobacteria bacterium | reverse complement strand
CGCCGGCGGGATGCCGGCCAGGTCGAAGCGGCCGAGCGACTTGTTGCCGCTGGCCATCTCGCGCTCGCCCTGCAGCACGTGCACCGTCACCGCACCCTGGTTGTCCTCGGCGGTCGAGAAGGTCTGCGACGCGCGCGTCGGGATGGTGGTGTTCTTCTGGATGAGCTTGGTCATGACGCCGCCCAGGGTTTCGATGCCGAGCGACAGCGGCGTGACGTCGAGCAGCAGCACGTCCTTGACCTCGCCGCCCAGCACGCCGCCCTGGATGGCGGCGCCGATGGCCACCGCCTCGTCCGGGTTGACGTCCTTGCGCGGGGTCT
>CAZTPK010000431.1:0-2579 GCA_964614765.1 uncultured Gammaproteobacteria bacterium | reverse complement strand
CCCCCCCCACCGGACGCAGCTTGGTGATGCGTTGTCCCATGGTCTTGACGATGCGCCAGCCGCCGAACAGCGTCCCCATGGCGATGGCGACGTAACAGCTGACGATCACCCAGCCCGGCAGGTAATCCCTGGTCGTGACGTTCGCGGAGATCAGCAGCAGCCAGATGATGCCCATCGTCTTCTGCGCGTCGTTGCTGCCGTGGCCGAGGCTGTAGAGCGCCGAAGAGACGAGCTGCAGGCGCCGGAACCAGCGATCCACGCGGCTGGGCGCGCTGCGAAAGCAGGTCCACGACACCGCGATCGTGATCGAGGCCCCGAGCAGCAGTCCCAGCACCGGCGAGACGACGATGAAGACTGCGGTCTTCAGGATGCCGGGCAGAAGCAGCGGCTCGAACCCCGCCTTGGCCAGCGCCGCGCCCATCATGCCGCCTATGAGCGCGTGCGATGAGCTCGACGGTATGCCGTAGTACCAGGTGATGAGGTTCCAGGCGATCGCGCCGCTGAGCGCGCCGAAGATGACATAGTGGTCCACGAACTCCGGCTGGACAATGCCCTTGCCCACGGTCGCGGCCACCTTGAGGTGAAAGACGGCCACCGCCAGGAAGTTGAAGAAGGCCGCCCAGGCCACCGCCTGATGCGGCTTCAGCACGCCGGTGGAGACCACCGTGGCGATGGAGTTGGCGGCATCGTGGAAGCCGTTCATGAAATCGAAGGCCAGCGCGAGCGCGACCAGCAGCACCAGCGTGGAGAACGCGAGATCCGCTCCCATGATCAGGCGTTTTCGAGCACCACGCCTTCGAGGACGTTGGCGACGTCCCGGCACTTGTCGGTTGCCGACTCCAGCAGTTCGTAGATCGCCTTGATTTTGATGACTTCCCGCACGTCGCTCTCGTCGCGGAACAATTTCGACACGCCGGCGCGCAGCACCTTGTCGGCATCGGACTCGAGCTTGCTCAGCTCGTGGCAAAGGCCGAGTATGGTCCGCGCATTCTCCATCGAATGCAGCAGGTTGACCGCCGACTGCACGCGCTCGCAGCAGATGCGGATGAGATTGCCGAGATGCAGCGCCTCGGGGGTGAGCACGCGCACGTCGTACAGTGCCATGGTCTCCGAGGAATCCCGCGCCAGGTCGAGGATGTCGTCCAGGCGCGATACGAGCCGGTGTATGTCGTTGCGGTCGAAGGGCGTCACGAAGGTCTTGTGCAGCAAAGCCATGGTCTCGTGCGTCACCTTGTCGGCGCCGCGTTCGATCTCGACGATGCGGTTGATGCGCCGGGCGCGTCCCGGCTCGTCACCGTAGTTGTCGAGCAGATCGCTCAACGCCTGGCCGCCGTCGTTGACGAACTTCGCGTGCTGACTGAACAGGTCGAAGAACTGCCTTTCGCGAGGCATCAGTGCGGAGAATAGTCGCATGACCGTCGACCTTGTTTGTGGTTTCTGAGGCGCGACCGGCGCGTCTTTCCGCGTCCGTGCCGGTGACCCCCGCTCGGTGGCCCCCCGCCCGCCCTCCCGCGGACAATATTACAGGTCTGTGACAGACGGCGCGAAGGCGTGTGCACGCCGGTGTCCATCCCGGGCAGAAGACCGCATAGCCCGGCGAGGCCTTTTCGTTGGTTCCGGCGATGCATGGACCCGGTCTCGACGCAGCAGGCAGGGCCTGCCGCGCCGCCCGGCCGGAAGAGAACCGCCCCGTCAGCGAGGGGACTGCGCAGTGGGGACGCGGACGGTGACGGCCCGCCCGCTCCACGGGCATATAAATGACAGTCGCGATGCGACCAGCTGCATGCCGCGCGGGTCGGCGTTGCGCTCCCCGTATCGCGGGTCGCCCATCACCGGGTGACCGATGGCGGCGAAGTGGCGGCGGATCTGGTGATAGCGGCCGGTGTGGATGCGCACCTCCAGCCGGCTGACGTCGCGATCGGCGTCCACCGCCAGCACCGTGTACTCCGTGTGCGAGGCCTTGCCGTCGAGCGGTTCGTCGATGCGGCCGGTGACGCCGGCGGGAGCGAGCCGGCCTCGCACCTCGACCTCGTAGTATTTCTCGACCTTGCGATCGTGGAACAGGGCGCCGAGCCTGGCGGCCGCCTGCGGGGAGTGCGCGACGAGCATGACGCCCGCCGCCTCGCGATCCAGGCGGTGCACGAGGAACACCTGGCGCTTGCCGCCGAAATACTGCTCGACCTGGCGCTCGAGCGTGCAGTGGTCGCCGTAACGCGAGCCGTCGACGAGCAGCCCGGCGGGCTTGAACCAGGCGCTGTACCGCTTGAAGTCCGCGATGAGCGCCGGCTTCAGCGGCTGCATGGCGAGGATGGCGGCATCGTAATACAGCGCGATCCGATCCCCGGGAGCGAGCTCCGCGGTCACGCGACGCAGGCGCTGCGGCCGGCGGCCGCGACGCGTGAGCCACACCGCGCCCTTGTTCATGGCGTCCTTCAGGCGCTGGTTGGACAGTGTCGTCAGAGCCGCGAGGCATTGCAGCGCGCGCGGCGGGTCATCGGCGCGCACCTTGTGCTCGACGATCACCGTCGTGCGCTCGGGGGTCGGAGTGAATTTATTTGGTGCACGCACCAAGTTAATTC
>CAZTPK010000430.1:0-2581 GCA_964614765.1 uncultured Gammaproteobacteria bacterium | reverse complement strand
AAGGTGTAGTCGCTGAGCACCGTCGCCCGGCGTCCGTGACCCTGTTCGGCGGCGAGGTAGCGCGTGATCGGCATCGCGGCCGGCGTCGGCTGGAAGGGCAGTCGCGAGGGGACGACGTCCCGCAGCACCAGCCGCGGCACCTGGGGTTCGTACGGCAGGCCGCGATCCACGCGCGCCACGGCCTGGCCGGCGCCAAGCGCCGTGAGCAGTGATACGACGCCCACTGCTCCATATCGAGTTCTGCGAAGCATCTGACACTTCCCTCGCTAACGATAAAGTCATCCCCTGCGGCAGCGCAGCAAACTGCCGCCGAACGAAAACCGCATTCCTAACACCCGAACAAAAAAACCGCGACGCCCTGAAAACTACAAAAGAAACAGCTTGTTAGAGACAGCAGGAACCGCTGCGTATGTCTTTTTCTGAAGGTCCGAGCAGGGCCGCACTGGTTGGCGGCGGCCCGGGTCTCGGCAGGGGGATCATACCCTCCCCCGGGGTTAAGGGGGAACCCCGCTCAGCGGCGAGGGGGTACCGACGCCTGAAGGAGCCCCAGGCGCTGGGGTGTGCCGACGTCGATCCAGGTGCCGGAATACAGCTCCCCGGTCACCTCGCCGCGGGCCGCCGCGGACCGGATCAGGGGCGCGAGGGGGAAGGCGCCGGGAGTCGAATTCTTAAATAGATCAGCGTGATAGACGCCGATGCCGGCGTAGGTGTGACGCACCTGGAGGTCGTTTCTGATCCGCCCGTCGCGCAGTCCGAAGTCCCCGTCCGGGTGATGGGGAGGATTCGGCACCAGCACCAGGTGCGCGGCGGTCGGCCGGCGCCCACGCAGCGTCCCGAAATCGAACTCGGTCCAGATGTCCGCATTGACCACCACGAATGCCCCGGTCCCCAGCAGGTTCAATGCTTTGTAGATCCCGCCGCCGGTCTCCAGCGGCGTGTCGCCCTCGGGGGAGTAGCGGATGGCCGCGCCGTATCGTCGACCATCGCCCAGCCGCGCCTCGATGAGGTGCCCCAGGCGCGCGTGGTTGATGACGAGCTCACGGAAGCCGGCGGCGACCAGAGCATCGACGTGATACTCGATCAGGGCGCGGCCGCCCACCTCCAGCAGAGGCTTGGGGATGGCGTCGGTCAGCGGCCGCATCCGCTCGCCGCGCCCGGCGGCCAGGATCATGGCTCTCATGGGGTCGCGGCGACGGCCGTCTCAGAAGGTGTAGGCGACCTCGACCGCACGCGGCTCCAGTTCGTCCATCAGCCGCAGCAGCGGCTTCAGGGCCGCGTACCGCTCGGCGACCTTGCGGACGTAGCCGAGGAAGCGCGGCGTGTCGGCGAGGTACTTCGGCTTGCCGTCGCGATAATGGATGCGGGCGAAGATGCCCAGCACCTTCAGGTGCCGCTGCAGCCCCATCCACTCGAAGTCGCGATAGAACTCCCCGAAATCCGCCGGCACGGGCAGACCTGCCTGACGGGCACGCTCCCAGTAGCGCACGGTCCAGTCGATGACCTGCTCCTCCTCCCAGCTCAGGAAGGCATCCCGCATCAGCGAGGCGATGTCGTAGCTGATCGGCCCCACCACGGCGTCCTGGAAATCCAGCACCCCGGGGTTGGGATCGCTCAGCATCAGGTTGCGCGGCATGTAGTCGCGGTGCACGAAGACCGTGGGCTGGGCCAGGTTGCTGCGCACGATCAGGGTGAAGGTCGACTGCAGCGCCTCCTGTTGCGCCGGCGTCAACGTCCGGCGCAGGTGGCGGGCGACATACCAGTCCGGGAACAGGGCGAGCTCGCGCCGCAGTAAGGCCTCGTCGTAGGGCGGCAGCTCGCCCGGCCGGGTCGCCAGCTGCCACTTCACCAGCGCGCCGATCGCGTCGCCGAAAAGCCGCGCGGCATTGTCGGCGTCGAGCACGTCGAGGTAGGTCCTGCTGCCCAGATCCGTGAGCAACAGGAAGCCGCGCTCGAGGTCCTGGGCCAGTACCTCCGGGGCGTGCACCCCCGCCGCCTTCAGCAGCCCGGCCACGTGGACGAAGGGCCGGCAGTCCTCCTGCGGTGGCGGCGCGTCCATGACGATGCGTGTCCGGCCGTCGAGCGTGACCCGGAAGTAGCGGCGGAAGCTGGCATCGGCCGAGGCCGGCTCGATCGTGAAGGTCTCCGCGGGCGCGACGCGCTGGACCCACTCGGAGAGCTCGCGCAGGCGAGGATCGTCGCGTGTGGTGGCCGGTTGTGGGGTGTCGGTCATGTCGGGTTCGTGCTCGCTGCGCCGCGATTATAACCGCGGCACCGGAGGCGCGTTGCACGCTACAGGAATGCGCCGGCCGGCCGCTGCACAAGGGCATCGGGTCGGCGGCGCCGGAGCACCGGGCACGGCGGGCTGGCACGCGCTGGAGGGCGCGAAATCGCTCGTCACACCATTTCGTGTGCTGGCGCACAGTTGCGGGTCCGTGAGTTCAGTTCTGATTCACCCCGCGGCGACTCCAATGCACGCACCGGCACACCGTAACGCCGCACCCCGTCGTCGGCAGGCACAGGCGTGCGGACCGGACCATCGTTATTCGGGGAGTGAATGAGGAGATATCGATGAAGACATTCA
>CAZTPK010000429.1:0-2582 GCA_964614765.1 uncultured Gammaproteobacteria bacterium | reverse complement strand
CCCTTGGCGAGCGCCGCCACCATGGCGCGATGCTCCTTGGCCCGCTTGGCCTGCGGACGGATCATGAGGAAGTACAGCACCACGAACATCAGCACGAACGGCGCGAGGCTGAGAAAGTCCATCCCCGCGGGCTGCTGACCGCCGGCGCCTTGCGCCTGGGCTTGTCGCTTTCGCCCGCTGCCGCCGACCGGCTGCTCGACTATCTCCAATTGCTGCGCAAGTGGAATCGCGTCTACAACCTGACCGCCATCCGCGACACGGAGCAGATGATGACGCACCACCTGCTCGACAGCCTGGCGGTCACGCCCCATGTCCGTGGTTCGCGACTTCTGGACGTGGGCAGCGGTGCCGGCCTGCCCGGGCTGGTCATCGCCATCGTGCGTCCGGAGGTCCATTGCACGCTGCTGGACAGCAACGGCAAGAAGACGCGCTTTCTCACCCAGGCGTGCATAGAACTGAAGATCGTCAACGTAGATGTCGTCCACTGCCGAATCGAGGACTTCCATCCGGACATGGCCTTTGACTGCATCGTCTCCCGCGCCTTTGCCGCGCTCGGCACGTTCATCGCGGTGGCCGGACCGCTGCTGGCCGCCGACGGGCAGCTGCTGGCGATGAAGTCCGTGCGCGGTGCGGAGGAGATGGAGTCGGCGCCCGCGGGCTGGGAGGTCCGGTCCATGGCGCTGGAAGTGCCGGGTCTCCAGGCCGTGCGGCGACTGGTGGTGGCGCGCCGAGCGGCCGGCTGAGCGGCGCGGGCCGAGCGTGCCGGGCACATCGCGCGGTGCGAGAGTTCTCCGCCGCCCGCTGGACATCAACGGCGAATACTCGGCCCGATTAAGCAGATAGGCGCCGGAACGGCCAGTCAGCGAGAGCATCGCCTGCCAAGCATCGGCGGCAGCGTCGTTTTCCCCGGCACGGGGCGCTCGGGCGCGGCGGCGGCGAGAGGGCAATGTGGATGCGCGCGCGCCCTCGCCCGAGAGCTGTGCGATAATCTTGCCCCGCTCGAGGCGCCGGGTGCGAGCGGTGGTCCCGGAGAGCACAGTCGCGTCATGGCCAAGATTTTCGCAATCACCAATCAGAAGGGTGGCGTAGGGAAGACCACCACCAGCGTCAACCTGGCCGCCTCGCTCGCTGCCACGAAACGCCGGGTGCTGCTCGTCGACGTCGATCCGCAGGGCAACGCGACCATGGGCAGCGGCATCGACAAGCGCGAGCTGCGGCGCTCGACCTTCGATCTGCTGATGAACGACGCTCCGGTGTCGGAGGTGGCGCTGAGGCTGCCCGCGGTCGGATACGATCTGGTGCCCGCCAACAGCGATCTCACGGGTGCGGAGGTCGGGTTGCTGGAGGAACTCGGGCGCGAGCTCAAGCTGCGGGTCGCGCTCAGCGCCGTGGTGGACGACTACGACTACATCCTCATCGACTGTCCGCCCTCGCTGAACATGCTGACGGTGAACGCGCTGGTGGCCGCCGATTCGGTCATTATTCCAATCCAGTGCGAGTACTACGCGCTGGAGGGCCTTTCCGCGCTCGTGGAGACCATCGACAAAATCCGCAAGGTATTGAATCCAAAACTGAAAATCGAGGGGCTGCTGCGTACGATGTATGACCCGCGCAACAACCTGGCCACGCAGGTCTCGGCCCAGTTGCTGAAATACTTCGGGGACAAGGTCTACACGACGGTGATACCGCGCAACGTGCGCCTGGCGGAGGCGCCGAGTCATGGGCTGCCGGTCATACTATATGATCGCCAATCGAGCGGTTCACTTGCATATCTGGCACTTGCCGGCGAGATGCTGCGCAAGGACAACAATTACGAACGTCTGAACTGACCGCGGCGGCGGCGAGACGAAGACCGCGCGCCCGGGCGCCGCATTTCGGAGAGAGAACAATGTCATCAGCCAACAAGCGCGGCCTGGGCCGCGGGCTGGACGCGTTGCTCGGCATCGGCCCCGAGACCGCGTCGCCGAAAGCGGAGGCGGCGGCAGCGCCGGAGCACGCGCTGCGGTCCGTGCCCGTGGACCTGATCCAGCGCGGCCGTTATCAGCCGCGCAGCGATTTCGAGCCGGAGTCGCTGCAGGAACTGGCCGACTCCATCCGCGCTCAGGGCATCGTCCAGCCAATCGTCGTGCGGCGCCTGCCAGGACAGGAGCGCTACGAAATCATCGCCGGGGAGCGGCGCTGGCGTGCCGCGCAGATCGCGGGTCTGCACGAGGTGCCCGTGCTGATCCGCAACGTCGATGACCGTACCGCGATGAGCGTGGCACTCATCGAGAACATCCAGCGCAAGGACCTCAACGCCATCGAAGAGGCCGCCGCTCTGCATCGACTGGTCAACGAATTCGGACTGACGCATGAAAAGGTCGCAGAGGCCATCGGCCGGTCGCGCGCCGCGGTCAGCAACCTGCTGCGCCTCTTGGAGCTCGCCGAACCGGTTCGTCACATGGTCGAGAAACACGAGCTGGAGATGGGCCACGCCCGCGCGCTGCTCGCGCTGCCGCTCGAGCAGCAGCCCGCCGCCGCGCGACACGTCGTCGCCCGTTCGACGTCGGTGCGCCAGGCCGAGCAGTACGTAAAGGGTCTTC
>CAZTPK010000428.1:0-2592 GCA_964614765.1 uncultured Gammaproteobacteria bacterium | reverse complement strand
CCCCGAGGTACTTCAGCAGCACGTTGCCGCCGAGCGAATAGCCGATCGCCGCCCGCGGCGCGTGCGGGAAGCGGTCGCGCAGCAGCGCCAGCACGTAAGCGATATCGCCGGTCTCCCCGGAGTGGTAGCTGCGCGGCAGGCGATTGAGCTCGCCGCTGCAGCCGCGGAAGTGCATCACCACGCCGCGCCAGCCGCGCGCCGTGACCGCTGCGAGCACGCCCTGCGCATAGGGCGAGGCCGAGCTGCCCTCCAGCCCATGCAGCACGATCACCAGCGGCGTACGCGCCGCGTCCTGCGCGTCGCGCCCGGCGGGTTCCGGCGCGTCGATCGGGCGCGCCCAGTCGAGATCGAGGAAGTCGCCGTCGGGAAGCTCCACGCGCTCGCGCCGCAGCGCCACGAGCGGCTTGCGCCGCGCGAAGCGCTGCCACAGCGTCTGCAGGTGGGGATTGCGCAGCCACCAGGGCGCGCGGAATTCGCTTGCGGCGATCATGGCGCTATTGAGCACCGGCCGGGCGCCGGCGCGCAAGCCGCCGGATCGTCGCGAGGCGGGCTTAGGGAAGGTCTGCAAGAGACAGAGCGGCCGACGGCGCGTGGATGCACCGCCATCTCGATGGCCGCAGGTCAATGAAAATGGAGGCCGGCAAGAATCTCGCTTACGGCCGACCGTGCTCTGACAAGGCCGGGATGGACTTATTCGGAGCGTCGTTAAGGCTTGCGGTCGGCGCGCGGGGCGAGAAGCATCGGCGCGTAGACGACGAAATAGATAATGAACGCCGTGGCCCAGAGCGCGCCCGCGACGTGGGTCAGGGCCTGCACCGGGTGCAGCACGGCCGCGAACGGCGTGCACAACCGGATGACCGTGGCCAGCGTGATCAACAGGTAGGCGGCGGTGATGCACGGCCGCACCCGCAGCGGCCGGCCGGTGTGGCCGAGGGACACGCGCGACATCATGCCCAGCGTGAGGGTGCCGATCGCGCCGGCGGTCAGCCCGTGCAGCGCATCCTGCCAGCGCAGCGCCTCGGTCAGCAGCCCAAGTCCCTTGAACGCGAAACCGACGGCGATCCATGCGTAGCCCAGGTGCAGCACCCAGAGGATCGGGTGTCTCGCTGTGCGCAGCGACTGCCAGCCGCGCATGCGCAGCGCCACCAGCACCGCCGCGGCCGCCGCCGCCACGCCCTGCGCCGGGCGCGCCTGCGGCAGCAGCTCGAGCAGCAGCACGACGATCGCCGCGTACAGCGCAGCCTTGTCGGTCCAGTTGGACCGGCGCGAGGGAGTACCCAGGGCGTTGGCCGTGAAACCGGGGATGACGCGCCCGCCGATCGCGATCATCAGCAGCGTCACCAGGCCCACGGCCGCCTTGATGCCGATCTCCGCGCCAATGACGGGGAGATACCCCATCGCGGCGGCGTGGATCGCCACGTTCGCCAGCGCGAAGACCAGCAGCACGACCGGGAAACCGAAGTTGCGGCGGTTGTCGCTGGCGACCAGCGCCGGGGCGACGGCGAGGGCCAGGGCCGGGAGGAAGGCAACGTCGATCGCCGCGACCAGCCAGGACGGCAGCAGGCTGCCGCAAGACACGGCAATGCGCCCGGCCACCCACAGCGCGGCGAGCGCGACCAGCCGCCCGCCTTTCACGGCCGGGATGCCGGTCCAGTTCGGCACTGCCGTCAACAGGAAGCCCGCGATCACCGCCGCGGTGAACCCGAACAGCATCTCGTGGCCGTGCCAGATCGGCGGCGGGAGCCGCGTCGGCACGCCGAGGTCGCCGGTGAAGTACAAGCCCCACAGCGGCAGCAGCAGTCCCGCCGCGACGGCCGCGAGCAGGAAGAACGGCCGGAAGCCGAGACTCCAAAGGGGATGCAGCGCGCCTGGACGGTGCAGGGCGTCGATCATGGTCAACATGCGCTCACGCTAGCGCCGCCACACCCCCCGGAACCTTGAGGAACGTCAAGGCGCCGCGGCCGCACGCGATCACCGATGCCGGCGGCAGCGCCGGCCTTCACTTCAACTCGGACTCCTCGAACTTGCGCTCCCAGAGTTGGTTGCCGTAGGTGTCCAGCGAGCGCACGGTGAGCACGCGCGCCTTGTCCGGGCCGCTGACGCTCAGCGTGCAGAAGTTGCGCTGGCCCACCTCGGTACCCTCCACCACCTGCGGGTTTTGCGCGTCCTTGGAGGGATCGCGCACGCCGGAGGTCAGCGGCGAGCAGGTCAACTCGTGCAGCGGGTAGGTGCCGTCGCGCGCCAGGCGGCTCATGCGGGTCATGTGGCGATCCCCGGTGATCAGAAACACGCCCTCGACGTCCGCCTTCACCAGCCAGTCCATGAAGTCGCGGTACTCCTCGGGAAAATTCCGCCAGCCCTCCACGCGCCGCTGCGAGAGGAGGATCTGGCTGCCGTTGACGATGAACTTGAAGGTCGCGCGCGAGGCGAGCAGGGCGTTCTTCAGCCAGCGCAGCTGCGCCGCCCCGAGCAGTTGCAGCAAATGCTCGGCTGCGTGTTCAAGGCGCTCTGGATCGACGCCCTCGTCCTGAACGATCCGCAACTCACGGCTGACACCCTGACAGCCGGCGGGTTCGATCCTGCGGACATCGA
>CAZTPK010000427.1:0-2599 GCA_964614765.1 uncultured Gammaproteobacteria bacterium | reverse complement strand
CCGTGAAGCTGCTGCGCTACGATGCCGGCGAGCTTGCCGCCCTGCCGGAGGCCGCCACGGCGAGGTTCGCCGGTGTCGGCAATCCGCACCGCATCGGCCCGATCGGACCGGGCGAGACCGTGCTCGATCACGCCTGCGGCGCCGGCACCGACCTGCTGCTGGCGGCCAGGCGCGTCACGCCCACGGGACGAGCCATCGGCGTGGACATGACGCCGGCGATGCGCGAGGTCGCCGCCGCCGCCGCGCAGACGGCCGGACTGGCCGGGATCGTCGACATTCGTGCCGGGTTCTACGAATACCTGCCGGTGGAGGACGAGAGCGTGGACATCGTCATCTCCAACGGCGTGGTGAACCTCGCGCCGGACAAGCAGCAGGTGTTCGCGGAGATCCGGCGGGTGCTCAAGCCGGGCGGCCGCCTCTACCTTGCCGACGTGGTGGTGCAGCGGGAGCTCAAGCTCGAGGCGCGCAGCGACCCTGACCTCTGGGCGGCGTGCATCGCCGGCGCACTGCCCGCGGAAGAACTCCCCCGGATAGCGGAGAGCGTCGGGCTGCGCGACGGGCGCATCACGGAGCGCTTCGACTGCTTCCACGGCACCAGCGCCGAGATCAGGGTCTCCGCCGACCTGCGCGTGCAGGCCGTGAATTTCTTCGCGCGCCGGGAAATGTGATGTCAGATCGCCGCGGGGCGGGGCGTTTCGTGCAGGTCCGTCGATCAGCCCTCGCGATCCAGGACGCGAGTCATGACCTCCTTATTGCGCAGCCTCTCCTCGTCCTCCCTGTACTCGCGGGATTCGGTGCGCAGCTGCAGCACGTGCCAGCCGACCCAGAACACCAGCAATACCAGGGTCAGCACCATCTCCCAGCCGACAAACGGATACATCGGCCCGATGTCGGTGATCGTGCCGCCCCAACTCGCTATCTCTCCGGTTCTCATGGTTCTCTCCTCCGTGTGGTCCGATTGCCTTCCACGGCGCCGATCACGCGGCGATACCGAGGCTGCGTGCCTCCTCGCGCACCGACTGCTTGATCTCCCTGGCCTCCTCCTCGCGCTGGATCTCGGTATTGACGTCCAGACCGGCCAGTTCGACGGCACGCGGGATGCGCAGCAGCCCGAAGGCGTTGAGCACCCTGGCGAAGATCAGCCCGGGGACGAAGCCCAGTACCCAGAACATGATCACCGCGCCGATGAAGTTGCCCCACGGTGTGGTCACGGCATAGCCCTCCGTCGGCGAGGACGGGTATCCCCACAGCAGGACGCCCGCGACGCATACGCCGAGGAACCCGCAGTAGCCGTGCACGGCGACCGCGCCTACGGCATCGTCGACCTTGAATCGGCGCTCGACCCAATAGTGCAGCTTGTAGGCGACGACGGGGACGATGGCGCCGATCAGCAGCGCCTGTATGGGGTGATACAGGTCATTGCCCGCCGATGCCGCGATCACGCCGGCCAGGCCGCCGGAGTAGGACCAGAAGGCATCACCCTTGGACACGACGTACATCGTTAACAGGCCGCCCGACAGCGCCATGAGGAAGTTGAACGTGATCGCCGACAGCGACGTCGGCGCGAGGTAGATGTTGGTCGCCGAGTAGAACACGCCGTCGCCGGCCTGGATGTCCCAGATCGGGATGTTGCAGGCCGCGTAGAAGCCCCAGAACCCGGTGTAGATGAGGAACAGGCCGATGGTCACCAGCCACGGGTTCTGCGGATTGATGTTGCGTGGGGTGCCATCGTGGCGGAACTTGCCGATGCGCGGCCCCAGTATCAGCAGCACGCCGAGCGTGAAGCCGCCGGCGATGGCGTGCACCACGCCCGAGGCGTAGGCGTCGTGATAACCAAGCTTTTGCACCATCCAGCCCGCCGGGTGCCAACCCCACGATGCATCGGTGATCCAGAGCACCGAACCGACCAGCGCCGCCATCAGCCAGAACGCGCCGGAGCGCACGCGCTCGATGAGCGCGCCGGAGACGATGGAGGCGGTGGTCCACGAGAACAGCAGGAACGCGGCCCAGAACACCCCGTTCAACCGCGCCCAGGTGGCCGTGTCGGTCTCCGTGAGCGCCGCCGAGTGCGGCTTGCCGCCCATGTGCGTGCCCATGAGCTCGCTCCATGGCTGCGCGAACGGCGCCGCCGTCAGACCGCCGGTGATGCCCGGTCCGTTGGGCAGGGCGAAGTAGATCCACCAGCCGAACAGGAAGAAGGTCACGGTGACCACCGGGATCACCATGGTGTTCTTCATCAGTGTGTGCATGTGATTCTTGCGACGCGAGGCGCCGACCTCGTACATGCAGAAGCCGACGTGGATCAGGAACATGATGACTACGGTGACCCAGTAATAGAACTCGGTGAAGATGACGTTCAGCGAAGCCGGTAACTCGTTCATGACTCGTCCCCCCCAAGCGGATCGTTAGTGGTTGGTTGCTCCGTCCTGCCGATCTCCCTCCAGGCGTCGCGGGAAAGTTCCCGATTTCATTATGGTCGATGACGGCGCAGTTTCCACCCGCAGTCGCCCCGCCCCGGGAACCGGATCGGGGAAAACTGCTGCCGTAGGCGGAAGATCCGGGATGCGCCGGGCGGGCCCGGCTGCGCCCGGGCCGGGGC
>CAZTPK010000426.1:0-2602 GCA_964614765.1 uncultured Gammaproteobacteria bacterium | reverse complement strand
GGCCAGGGCCTCGATCCGCCGGCACCGATCCGCGGTGTCTCCCGGCGCGGCGCAGCCCTACGCGCGCAGCTGCGATTCCAGCGCGCAGGCACGGCGCGCCACGTCGCCGATCCGGGCGTTCGGCGCGCGGACGAGTGCCGCGAGCAGCGTCGCCTCGGGTCGCGTGATGCCGCCCGGTTCCTTCTCGAGCAGGCCGCGGCTCGCCGCCGCGATACCCTGCAGTTCGCCACGATAGTTGACGAGGTTCAGATAGGCCTCGAGGATCTGCGCCTTGGTCCACGCTCGCTCCAGACCGCGTGCCCGCGCCATCTGCGCCCACTTCTGGCCGAGCGTGCGTTTGCCGCCGCGCGGCCGCAGCCCCGGTTCGAGCTGCGCGGCGAGCTGCATGCTGATGGTGCTCGCGCCGCGGCGGGCGCCGTCGCCGGTGGCGTTCGACCACAACGCCGCCGCTGCGCCCAGCCAGTCCACGCCGTGGTGCGCAAAGAATCGCCGATCTTCGGCGCGCACCACCGCCTCGATCAATGCCGGGGAGATCGCCTCGAGCGGCGTCCACTCCAGACGCCGCCCGCGCTCGTCGATCCGCAGCTCGTGGATGACCGCGCCGTGCCGGTCGAGCAGCCGCGCCTCGCTGGTCCGGTAGGCCGCGCGCACCTGCGCGTGGGATTGCGCCGGCAACGTTTCACGATCGAGCGCCGCCACCGCGGCGATCGCCGTCAGCGCCGCGACCGCGATCCGCTTCCTCATGCCGGGCCGTGCTCCCTCGACGTGATCGCGTTCACGGGCTCACCGTCACCGTCGCGTTCGGCGCTTCGCCGAACATTTCCGGCGCGTACATCGCCTCCACGCGCGTCTCCGGCAGCTGGAACGTGCCCGGGTTGTTCAGCCGCAGCGTGTACTCGACCACCCACCTGCCCTTCGGCACGTAATCGTAATAGGCGTGGAAGGCGTCGAAGGTCCGCTCCTCGTAGGCCGGCCACACGTAGCCCTGGCGCTGCTCGCCGCCGGTGAGGATCCGCGAGTCCTTGTCCAGGCCCGTACCGAGTATCGACGCGCCCGCGGGGATGGGATCGTTGACCACCACCCAGGTCATGTCGGACTGCGCCTCCAGCTCCAGCCGCACGCGCGCGACGTCGCCGCGGCTCCATGCGCCCGCCTTCTTCTGCTCGATCGCCGTCACCGTGCGCGTGATCCGGTAGCCGCTCGAGAACGGCTCCCGCAGCGGGATCGCCGCCAGGCTCTGCACCATCGCCCATGGCCTGCCGCTGCCCTGGTGCTCGATGCGCAGCGGCTGCGCCGCCGCGCCCGGCCAGGGGTGATACAGAGAGCCGCCGTCGGGCTTGCGCGCCCACGGCCACTGCTGCTGGCCGCCGAAGGTCGAGACCGTCTTGCCGTCCAGCGGCTGGCTCTCGAAGCGCTCGGCGAACCGCTCCATGGCAACGACGCCCCAGGCGTTGGCCGTGGTCGTGCCCCAGTGGCCGCGGATCTGGCGGCCGAGACTGCCGCGCACCATGCGCGGCAGATCCTCCTGCCACTGCTCGTCCTCGAGCAGGGCCAGGATGGCGCGGTTGGCGTTCACGTCCGCCGACAGCATCAGCCACCAGAGATAGTCCTCGCGCTCCGTGGAAAAGCCCATGGTCGTGCCCTGGAAGTTCAGCCGCGAGCGGATCACCTGCTTGGCCTGCGCGAGCTTCTCCTCCCGGCCCTCGATCTGCCCGGTGCGGTGGAGCACGTTGATCCAGTCGATCACCGCGGAGGTCGGCCACAGGTTCGGCTCGATGTCGATCGAGGACAGCAGCGCCGGGTCGATGGCCTCGTAGCGGGAGGCCGCATCCAGCGCCGCCATCTTGCGGATGGCGAGATCGGCGACCGGCAGCGCCGAGCCGCGCACGATCTTGCCCTGGACGAAGCCAATGAGCGCCGCGCGCATTCGGTTGCGCGCGTCCTCCGGCAGCTCCCAGCCCGCCTCGTGGGCGATGGCGAGCAGGTAGGAGGTGAGCGTGTCGTCGCCCTGGTGCAGCACCGGCCAGTACTTCGCCAGGCCGTCGCCGTCGAGATACGAGGGCAGGTCGTTCATGAGCGCCCGCCACTGCTGTTCGTCGCGCAGGGCGATCGATCTCGACACGCGCTGCTCGAGACAGGTGTAGGGATACCAGCGCATGTACTCCTTCACGCCGGCGAGCTGGCCGGCGAGCGACGGCTTCAACGTCACGCGCACGCCACCGCGGCCGGGCATCGCGTCAGCCGGGATCGCCGCCTGCATCGCCAGCGGCTTGTCGAGCTGCGCGAGCGTGGCCTGGAAGACGCGCACGCGCACGGCCGGGATGACGGACTGGGTGACCTTCAACCTGTCGCTCGCCTGCGCGCCGTAGCTCGCTGCGACCTCCCAGGCGATCTTCTCGGCGTCGTAGGGCACCTTCACGTCCCAGCCGATCTCCTTGGCCTCGCCCGGCGCGAGCGCCACGTTGATCGGCGGCAGTACCTGCTCCAGGGGCGAGGAGGTCGGTCCTGCCGTCTGCATGGGCGTGGCAGTGACGGTGAGCGTCTGGTCCATGGCCGAGATCGAGGCGTTGCGCACGGTGAAGGTCGCCAGGAAGCGGTCGCC
>CAZTPK010000425.1:0-2608 GCA_964614765.1 uncultured Gammaproteobacteria bacterium | reverse complement strand
TCGAGAAGGCGCACCCGGACGTCTTCAACGTGCTGCTGCAGGTGCTCGACGACGGGCGGCTGACCGACGGCCAGGGGCGCACGGTGGACTTCCGCAACACCGTGGTGGTGATGACCTCGAACCTGGGCTCGCACCTCATCCAGGAGATGGCGGGACGCGAGACCTACGAGAACATGAAGGAAGCGGTGATGGAGATCGTCGGCAGGCATTTCCGCCCCGAGTTCATCAACCGCATCGACGAGGTGGTGGTCTTCCACGGCCTGGAGGCCGCGCAGATCCGCGCCATCGCCGCTCTGCAGGTCAACCGTCTGCGCGAGCGGTTGAAGGCGCAGAACATCGAGCTCACGGTGAGCGAGGCCGCGCTCGACAAGCTCGGCCAGACCGGCTTCGATCCGGTGTACGGCGCCCGCCCCTTGAAGCGCGCGATCCAGGCGCACCTGGAGACCCCGCTGGCGAGCAAGCTGCTGGCCGGCGAGTTCCACCCCGGGGACACCGTCGCCGTCGACGTGACCGAGGATCGGCTGGTATTCGCGAAGGTCGGCACGAGCGCCACGCCGCACCTGCGCGCCGTGCCGCCCAAACCGTAGCGCGCACCGTCGCGGCGACCGACCGACGCCCAGGACGGTCGCGTCCGGCGGTTCATTCCGCGCACGCTGGCGGCCATGCTAGAGTGTGGACCGCTTATCGGACCGCGCTCCATCATGCACGACCAATACCGGTCGATACACCGCGACCCGCTCTTCGCCGTCCTGGAACGGCAACGCGGCGCGTACAGCTGGCTGCTCACCGCCGTCGTGCTGCTGGCGTACTTCAGCTTTATACTGGCCGTGGCCTTCGCACCGGAATGGCTCGCGCGTCCGATTCGCGAGACTTCCTCCATCAGCTGGGGCATTCCGATCGGGCTGCTGATCATCGTATTGAGCTTTCTTCTCACCGGGCTCTACGTGCACCGCGCCAACGCGCACTTCGATCCGATAATCCGGCGGCTGCTGGAGAAACACGACGGCGGTGCGCAGGATGGCTCGCGCTGAGCGCGCTTCGCTCGCCGCGGGCCCGCTCCTTTGCATCTGCCCGGCCGTGGCCGCCGGGGGCGAGGCCGGCACATCCTCGGTCGCATCCACGGCCATCGCCATGTTCGCGGTGTTCGTGGCACTGACCCTGGGCATCACCTGGTGGGCGGCGCGCCGCACGCGCACGCGCCGGGATTTCTATGCCGCCGGCGGCCAGATCACGGGCCTGCAGAACGGGCTGGCCATCGCCGGGGACTACATGTCGGCAGCCTCCTTCCTGGGGATCTCCGCCCTGGTGTATTCCTCCGGCTTCGACGGCCTGCTCTACTCCATCGGATTTCTGGTGGGGTGGCCGATCATCCTCTTCCTGCTCGCCGAGCGGCTGCGCAACCTCGGCAAGTACACCTTCGCCGACGCCGTGTCCTACCGCCTGCAGGCGCTGCCGATACGCAGCCTCGCCGCCAGCGGCACGCTCGCCGTCGTGCTGCTCTATCTCATCGCGCAGATGGTCGGCGCCGGTCAGCTCATCCAGGTGCTCTTCGGTCTGCCGTACGCGACCGCGGTGGTGCTGGTCGGCGTCCTGATGGTGATGTACGTGATTTTCGGCGGCATGCTGGCGACCACCTGGGTGCAGATCATCAAGGCGGTGCTGCTGCTCACCGGGGCGACCTTCATGGCGCTGGCGGTCATGGCCAAGGTCGGCTTCTCCCTGGAGTCGCTGTTCAGCCAGGCCATCGCCGCCCATCCCAAGGGCTCCGCGATCATGGCACCGGGCGGCCTGGTGTCGGATCCCGTCTCCGCGATCTCCCTCGGTCTGGCGCTGATGTTCGGGACCGCCGGCCTGCCGCACATCCTGATGCGCTTCTTTACGGTCAAGGATGCACGCGAGGCCCGGCGCTCGGTCTTCTTCGCCACCGGCTTCATCGGCTATTTCTACGTCCTCACCTTCGTGATCGGCTTTGGCGCCATCCTGCTGGTGGGCACGAATCCCGCGTTTCTCGACGGGCAGGGTGGTCTGAGAGGTGGCAGCAACATGGCGGCCGTGCACCTCGCCAAGGCGGTGGGCGGCGACGTGTTCCTCGGTTTCATCTCCGCGGTGGCCTTTGCCACCATACTTGCGGTCGTCTCCGGCCTCACCCTCGCCGGTGCGTCCGCCCTCTCGCACGACCTCTACGCCAGCGTCTTCCGGCACGGCCGCACCAGCGACGTGGAGGAGATCCTCGTCTCGCGGATGGCCACACTCGCGTTGGGCGTGCTCGCGATCCTGCTCGGCATCGTCTTCGAGAAACAGAACGTCGCCTACATGGTGGGCCTGGCGTTCGCCATCGCCGCCAGTGTGAATTTTCCAGTACTTCTCCTGGCGATGTACTGGCGCGGCCTGACTACGCGCGGGGCCACGGTCGGCGGCTTCGCCGGCCTGGCGGCCGCCGTGCTCTGCATGCTGCTGGGGCCGACGATCTGGGTAGAGGTGCTGGGCAACGAGGTGGCGATCTTTCCCTACAAGCACCCGGCGCTGTTCTCGATGCTGGTCTCCTTCGCCGTCACCTGGCTCGTCTCCCGCGTCGACCACGGCGCAGGGGCGCGCGCGGAGGCGGCAC
>CAZTPK010000424.1:0-2609 GCA_964614765.1 uncultured Gammaproteobacteria bacterium | reverse complement strand
GTAAGAGGCGTAGCGTCCGCACAAGCGCGGCATCATAACGCCATCCCTGCCGTGCCGTACGGGCCGGCGCGCAGCGTGGTTCGGCGCGCCGGCACGGGGGTTGGAACGCGCCGCCCGGTTCTTGTTAGACTGCCGACACCGACGCTGTTCAATGATGCCGTGCAAGGGAGCGCAGAATGAGTCCACTCGAGGCCGCCAACAACGTCATCAGGAATGCCATCGAAGCCGCGAACGGGCCGCTGCCGCCGTCCTTCGTCGTGGAGTTCCTGCTGACGCACTGGCGCCAGTATCTCGCCGCGATCCACCGCGTGCACGGCGAGGCGAGCCAGGAGTGGAAGGACGCGATCGCCGTCAGCGACCAACTGGTGTGGAGCGTGGCGCCCAAGACGACGGAGCAGGAGCGGATGGAGCTGGGGCGCTGCCTGGAGAAGCTGGTGGCCGCCATCAAGGAAGGAATGATCGTCGCCGGCTGCGATCGCGACGCGCGGGTGCAGTTCCTCAGGCGGCTGAGCGAGTGTCACCTGCAGCTGGTGTCCCCGCCGAAGTCCGAGGGAGGCGGCACGACCGCCGCGGCGGAGATCGATCTGAACCAGACCGTGCAGTTGCGCCCGGAGGACCTGCGCCGGCGCGAGCTGCTCGACATGCTCGATCACGCCTACGTGCAGAACATCGAGGTCGAGGCGCGCTGAGGACGGGCGCGCCGCGCGGGCGCGGTGCGGCAGGCGGTGCGGCCGCGCCTCAGGCGCGGTGGAAGCTGCGCCTGGAATTGCGTATGAAATCGAGCAGGTGCAGTGCCGTCGGCGTTCCCAGCCTCTCGAGCCCGGCGAGCTGCTGCTCAAGCGATCCGCGCGCCCCGAACAGGATCTGATAGGCCGCCTTCAGATCGCTCAGCTCCGCGGCGCCGAAGCCGGCGCGCCGCAGCCCCACCAGGTTCAGTCCGCACACCCGCCCGGGTATGCCGTCGGTGATCATGTAGGGCAGGCAGTCCTGGGTTATCTTGCTGTTGCCGCCGATCATGGCGTACGCGCCGATCTGGGCGAACTGGTGGATCTTCACGCCGCCGGAGACGAAGACCCGATCCTCGATGTGCACGTGGCCGGCCAGCACCGCGTCGTTGGCCATGACGATGTGATTGCCGAGCCGGCAGTCGTGGGCGACGTGGGTGCAGGCCATGAAGTAGTTGTGGTCGCCGATCGTCGTGCGGCCCTCCTCCTTGCTCGTCGCGCGGCTGACCGTGACGAACTCCCGCAGCACATTGCCGTTGCCGAGCTCCGCGGTGGTGGGCGTGTCCCGAAAGCCGATGTCCTGCGGCGGGCCGGCGAACACGACGTGCTCGTGGATGCAGTTGGAATTGCCGATGCGCGCCCCGTTCTTCACCACGCTGTGCGCGCCGATGCGGTTGTCGTCGCCGATGACGACGTCGTCCTCGATGACCGCGTACGGGCCGATGACGTTGCGGCGGCCGAGCGTGGCCTTGGCGGACAGGATCGCCGTCGGATGGATCAGATTGGGCACGATGGCCTCCTTGGAATCGCGAGGGCCGCGTGAGTGGTCGGCGACGGGCGCCAGCCGCCCGCGCACGGGGCCGACGGGTTCTGGTATCCCCGGAAGAGTACCGACTCGGCCTTCGACCTGCAAAGTGCCGGCGACCGGCGGTCGGTGGCCACCGGCACCGCTCAGCGGCGTTTGCGCGTCGCCGAGCGCGGCTTGCGCACGGCCGTGCTCGCGACGTTCTTTCTCACCATGACAATCTCCGAGTGCAGCTCGGCGATGTGCTTCTCGAGGGATTCGGTAAGCTGCAGGAGACCCTCGATGAGCGCCAGCGACACCACATCCTGGCTCGCCTTGATGGAGCGCTGCGCATCCTTGAAACACTGCTTGGCACGTACGTAGGACATGACGGCACCCCCGCAATCTGTGGCCACAACGGAATCGCATTACCAGCTAAAGCGTAGCACTCGCCAAGCGGCCGTTCCCTTCAGGGCGTAGTTCGTGCCTGACCGCCGGCGCTCTCGCGCGCCCGCGCGGTTCCAGGTTCGCAGCTGACGGAGGGAATGTCTCGGCGAGGACGGCCAGGGGAAATGGCTCGCCCGGAGAGATTCGAACTCCCGGCCACTCGGTTCGATCCGAAGTGGCGGGCAGCAGAGAGCGCCACCAACCAATCAATGCCTTGCGACGCTCGCCACAGCAATCAGCCGCTACGCAGAGTGTCAAATGGCCTGGCGCAGTCATGCATAGCGACAAGATGGCTACGTTGACTGGGTTTGCGACAGGGACGATTTCGGCGTCTTGGCCGAAACTTGTTGGGTGGTCCGGAGCCGGCCAAGAGCGACTGTACGGCCAAGTCGCTGAGAGCGGCCTTCAGGCGGCGCCATCCACGCTGAGCGATCTGTTCTCGGTGACTGTCGATTCAGTCCCTTGGCTCACGCACGGCGTGAACCCGCATGGACTCAATCATGCAATTCAGCACTCTGGCGCCTGCTCAGCCCTCGCCGCCGTACGTCGAACTCAAGGCCCTCACTGCGATCGCAGCGACTAGCGCTGTGAACAGCAAGCCGGTGACCCCGATCAGGATCGCGAGCATACGCGCGACCGGCGTCTTGGGCGCC
>CAZTPK010000423.1:0-2635 GCA_964614765.1 uncultured Gammaproteobacteria bacterium | reverse complement strand
CCCTGCGGCTGGGTGTCGATGTGGCTGCCGGTGATCACCGGCGCCGCCCCGGGATCGGTGCCATCGCGACGAACGAACAGGTTGGCGACGGGATCGACGAACACCTGGTAACCCATCGAACGCGCCCAACACGTGATGTGCCGCCGCGCGGCGAGTTCCTCGGCGCCGAGCGCCAGGCGGCAGACGCCCCCGCCGCCGATACCGCCGATCTCCCCGAACTCGAGGAGGTGCGACCACAGCCGCGCCTCGTCGATCGCGGCGGCCGCGGCGATGCGGTCCTGATCACCGTGCGTCGTCATCTTCAGGCCTCCGCTGCGGCATTCATCGCCGCTACCCTCCGCTTGGGGCGCCGGAACGCTCAGCCGGCGCGTTGCCGCCGCCGCAGGCGCGGCACCGAGGTCTCGCCTCGAAACCGCCACTGCCTGGCGAGGGGACCGCTGTTGGCGCTGCTGCGTTCGGCATCGAGGTCGCGCAGGAAGGCCTGCAACAGGATGCCATCCTCCGCGCCGCGCCGGTAGGCCGCGAAGAACGGCGAATGGTAGCGGAAGCGCTTCGGCAGGAGGGAGCGCATCTGGCCGGCGTCCACCCAGGTCTGCGCGTAATGCGAGGGCAGATAGCCCACGTAGCGGCCGGTCAGGATCAGGGTCGCCTGCGCCTCCATGCACTGCACGGTCGCGGCCGCCTTGCTGTAGCCGAGCCGCTCCATGTCCAGCCGGTGCAGATAGCTGCGCGCCACGAACGGGGAGGCCCGCACCCGATCGACCGTCAGCTCGCGACTGGAGGCCGCGAACAGCGGATGACCGAAGCCGCAGTACAACTGCTGCTCCTCGGCGTACAGCGGTTCGTAGTTCAGGCCCTTGGCCCGCTGGTAGAAGACGCCGATGCCGATGTCGCGCTGCCCGCTGAGCAATTGCTGCTCCAGCTCGACCGGGTCCGCGACGACGACGTCCAGCAGGACATCCGGGGCGTGCGCGCCAAATCGCCGGATGATCGCCTGCAGCGGCAGGAAGGGATTGCCGACGGTGGCGTCGACGATGCCGATACGCAGCGCGCCGGCGATGGCGCCCTGCAGCGAGGCGGTCCGCGCGCGGAAGTGCTCGGCCGCGCTCAGCAGCTCCTTTGCGGCGTCGTACACCACCTGCCCGGCCTCGGTCAGCCGGAAGCCCCCGCGACCGCGATGACACAGGCGCACGCCCATGCTCCGTTCCAATGCTGCCAGGTGGGTCGAAACCGTCGACTGGCTGAGGTTGAGCGCCAGTTGTGCGCCGGCGATGCCGCCGGCGCGCACGATGGTGGTGAAAACGCGCAGATTGCGCAGTTCCGAACCCGGGATCAGGCTCATGGGCCCCCGCCGTCACATCGATAGGACGCGATGCGAGCATCATAAAGTTGGCGATTGATCGCTGCAATATTGCGCCTATACTAGGTCACGGCGCGGAGCATCCGTTCGAGGGGAGTGTCCTTGGCGCGCCGTGAGTGCGATGCGAGTCGGGATGGTGGCCGCCGCCACCGGGGTCGTTCACAGCGGTCCGTACTGCCAGCGCATGACTACAGCCACCGAGTTCCCCCAACCGGTCGATGCGGCGCTCATGCCGCGCTTTGGCGCGATCCCGACGTTCATGCGCCTGCCCGTGATCTCCGATCCCACGCAGCTCGACATCGCCCTCATCGGCGTGCCGTGGGACGGCGGCACGACCAACCGTGCCGGCGCCCGCCACGGGCCGCGGGAGATCCGCAACATGTCGAGCCTCATGCGCAGCACTCACCACGTCAGCCGCATCTCGCCCTATCGGCTCGCCCGTTGCGCGGACATGGGGGATGCGCCGGTCAATCCGATCAACCTGATGGAATCGCTGGCAATCATCGAACGCTTCTACCGGCCCGTGCACGCGGCCGGCTGCCTGCCGCTGTCCGCCGGCGGCGATCATCTCGTCACGCTGCCCATCTTCCGCGCCATCGCGCGCGAGCGCCCGGTCGGGATGATCCACTTCGACGCGCACTCCGACACCTGGGATCGCTATTTCGGCGACAACCGCTACACCCATGGCACGCCGTTCCGCCGCGCGGTCGAGGAAGGACTGCTGGATCCGGGCCGAACCGTGCAGATCGGGATCCGGGGGTCGCTGTACGGCCCCGATGACATGGCCTTCGCCGAGCGGAGCGGGATGCGGGTCATCTACATGGAGGAGTTCACCCGCCTGGGCGTGGAGGGCACCATCGCCGAGGCGCGCCGCGTCGCCGGCGACGGCCCCACCTATATCAGCTTCGACGTCGACGGCCTCGACCCGGCGTTCGCCCCGGGCACGGGCACGCCGGAGATCGGCGGCATCACCACCCGCGAGGCGCAGGCGGTGCTGCGCGGACTCCAGGGCCTGAATCTGATCGGCGCCGACGTCGTCGAGGTGGCGCCGCCGTTCGACCCGAGCGGCGGCACGGCCCTGGTCGGCGCGACCCTGATGTTCGAACTGCTGTGCCTGCTCGCCGATGCGGTCGATCGCCGCCGGCGGGCACGCAGGGACTGAAGGTCCTCTGACGCGAGTGAACGGGAGGCGCGATGGTACACGTTAGCGATCTGAGCTGGCCCGAGTACGCCGAGCGCGTCGCCCGCGATCCGGTGGTCATGGTGCCGTGCGGC
>CAZTPK010000422.1:0-2643 GCA_964614765.1 uncultured Gammaproteobacteria bacterium | reverse complement strand
GTCATGACCTCCAAGAACAGCGTACTTGCCGTCCTATTCGCCGACATCAGCGGCAGCACGCGCATCTTCGAGACGCTGGGGGACGAGGCCGCGCGCCGGAAGATCGCCAAGTGCCTGAGCCTGCTGAGCGAGGTCGTCGCGGCCCACAAGGGCACGCTCGTCAAGACCATCGGCGACGAGATCATGTGCACCTTTCCCACGGCGGACGAGGCCGTACTGGCGGCCTGCGAGATGCAGTCTTCCGTCGAGGAGGCGGCAACGGAGTACACGGCATCCGGCCCGCTGACACTGCGGGTGCGAGTAGGCCTGCACTATGGCCCGGTCATGCTCGAGAACGACGACGTCTTCGGCGACACGGTCAACGTCGCCGCCCGCATGGCCTCGCTGGCCAAGGCCGGGCAGATCATCACCACCCAGCAGACCGTCGACGTCCTCTCCCCGCAGCAGCGCCCCAACGCCCGCCTGGTCGATCGCGCCCCGGTCAAGGGCAAGAAGGACAGCATCGACATTTGCGAGGTACTCTGGCAACAGGAGGACGTGACACGCTTCGCCGCCAGCACCTTGTTGGCGAGTCCCGGCGAGTCGCAGATGCACCTGGTGTACCGCGACCGCACCGTCTCGGTGAACACGGACCGCAGCTCAGTGGTGCTCGGACGCAGCGTCAATGCCGACCTCGCGGTGGAGGAAACTCTGGCGTCGCGCCAGCATGCGAAGATCGAATATCGCCGCGGCAAGTTCTACCTCATCGACCAGAGCACCAACGGCACCTATGTGCGCACCGATGACGGCGTGGAGTCCTTCATACGCCGCGAGGAGGCGCCCATCGGCGGCTCCGGCGTCATCAGCCTCGGCAAGCCGTTCAAGCAGAACCCCTCGGAGATCGTGCGCTTCCGCGCTGAGTGACCGCAACAGGGCCAGACCACCACATGATTCCCGACCAGCCGCTCAGTTGGACGTCCGCCGTGCGCACGCACGTCGGCATGGTCCGCCGTATCAACGAGGATTCGGTGCTCGACCGGAGGGATGCCGGGCTCTGGGTGATCGCCGACGGGATGGGAGGACACGCCGCCGGCGACGTCGCCAGCCAGCTCATCGTCGACGCCCTCAGCCGCGTCGAACCCGCCGACACATTGAGCACCTACGTCGATCGACTGGAGGACGCGCTGTTGTCCGTCAATTCACGCCTGGTGACGATGTCGGCCCAGACGCAGCAGACCAGCGGCAGCACGGTGGTGGCCATGCTCGCGTTCCGCAACCTGTGCCTGGTCATGTGGGCCGGCGACAGCCGTTGCTATCGGCTGCGCAATGGCGAGTTGCAGCAGCTCACCAGCGACCATTCGCACATCGAGATGTACGTCGAGCAGGGCCTCATCACACGTGACGAGGCGGCGATGCATCCGGCGGGCAATCTCATCACCCGCGCAGTCGGCGCGGCGCCGGAGTTGTGCCTGGAGATGGACGTGACCGAAATGGCCGACGGGGACCGTTACCTCCTCACCTCGGATGGACTCGACAAGCACCTGCTGCAGCAGGAGATCGCGCAGGCGCTGGCCGGCGGCACGCCCGATGAGGTCGCACAGCGCCTCATCGACATGACGCTGGCCCGTGGCGCCACCGACAACGTCTCCGTGGCGGTCGTCGACGTCCGGCTCATGCCCGCTGCGGCGCGCCACTGAACCGCCCCCGCTGCGGAGTCCGCCCGATTTGACCGGCTTCTGCGACGGACGGCCGGCGCTGGCGCAGAGACAGCGGGAGGCCGGGTCCCGCGACGCGCATTGCTGCGTGGCGGGGCACCCACCGGCGGATGCTGCAGCGCGGCCTGCCCCAGCCGGGGGGCGCGCATGAGCCGCGCCCTGCGCCGACCTCCTGATGCGCCGTGCCCGCAGTTACTGTAAATTGGTAGCTTTAGCGTGCGTCGCTGACTGACGCACATCGCGTGCCTATCAAGAAGAATCGCCGTGACCAACGAGACGACGCCGTCCGCCACCAACCTGCGCCAGCTCTCGCGCGACTACGCCGACGGCAAGATCACGCTGGCGGAGTACCGCAGCGCCCGGGGACGGCTGCTCGACGACATCGCCAGTGGCGCAACGCCTCTATACCCCTATCAGCCGCCGTTGCCGTCGCTGGCCGCCCAGGGGGCGGCCCGGGCCGAGGCCGATCTGTCCGCAACCGAACCCACGCTGAAGCTGGGCAAACCGTCGCGGCTGCGGGGAATGTGGGTGGCTGTCGTGGTCATCGCCATGCTCATCGTCGCGGCGCTCGCCGGCATCCTGCGCTGATGGCGGGCGAAGTAACGGTAGGCCGGCAGCCGATCTTCAATCGCGAGCTCAGACTGGTCGCCTACGAACTGCTGTTCCGCCAGGATTCCCGCGCGCCGAGCGCCGACGTCCGCGACGGCGATGTCGCCACCACCCGTGTCATCGAGAACACGCTGTACGAAATCGGATTCCGTAACCTCGTCGGCGACAAGCCCGCTTTCATCAACCTGACGCGCAGCTTCCTGGTCAGCGCCACGGAACTCCGACTGCGCAAGGACGAGGTGGTCCTGGAGATCCTCGAGGACGTCGACGTCGACGATACCCTGCTCGGCCGACTGCGCGAACTCTCGGCGGCGGGCTATACGATCGCGCTGGACGATTT
>CAZTPK010000421.1:0-2647 GCA_964614765.1 uncultured Gammaproteobacteria bacterium | reverse complement strand
CGCCAGGCCGCTGTCGGTGATGATCTTGGCTTCCAGGACCGGGTGAAAGTACACGGTGCTGTCGCCGTGTTTCTGGGTCAGGCATTGGGGACAGTGCGCGCGGTGAAAGGTCAGCATGCCGGTGCCATCCAGGGCGACGACCAAGCGACCGTGCAGCCGGAAGGGGTCCAGGGCCCGCATGCGGATCAAGCGGCGGACACAACGTTGGCGCAGGCGGGCGAAGGGTTCGACCCCCTGGGTATGTTCCAGGAAATGGTCCACGGTGTTGGTGACCGGCAAGCGGGTCTGGTCGGTGCCGGCCAGGCGGTTGAGGTTATGCAGGAGGCAAAGCTCCAGGTCACGCAAGTCAAAGTCGATCTGGCGGCGACTGCCCAGGCGGAGGGTGAAGACCAGCAGTGCGAGCCAGAGCAGGAAGCGGCGGTGATACTCCACGAAGGGCTGGAAGCGGGTGTCGGGCACCTCGTCCAGCCAGGCGTTGAGCTGGGGGAAGAAGTGATGGAGGGTGCGGACCAAGGCCCCGCCCAGCTTCAGGATCTTGCCGCCCGGCGACGCTGGTGGGTGGTGTGGGTTTTGACCAGGGCCACGCTCAGTTGGGAGACTTCGGCCAGGAGGCGTTTGAGCCGACGATCCTCGTGTTGCCATTGTTGGACTTGGGCAAGCAGCGCCTGGGGCACGTAGGCGCTGCGGGTTTTGCCGTGTTCCTTCCAGGTGAGGTAGTGACCGACGTGCTTGTGGCCTTTGGCGCAGCGGCAGGAGGGCTTGCCGCAGGTCCGCTGGACGGTGACCAGGGAGGCGGCCAGGACCGGGCCCTGGGCCTGGAGTTGCTTCTGACGGGCGCCGAGGGCGCGCTGGATCAAGGTGGGGTGGGAGGGCGTGTTCATGGATGGGGAGGTCAGGAGCTGAGGTTTTATGTCTGGATAGTATGAATACGTATCAGAATCAAGGCAAAAAACGCCCGGTGCGAAAAACGAGTTGGCGAGGTGAGAGCTGGAGGCGATGGCGGTGGGAGCGGCTGGGGCCGGAAGCTCAGCAGCCAGTTTGAGGGGGCTGGCCGTGGGCGCGCCGGCCGCGGAGGTGCGAAGAAACTCTATTGATCAGTGCTGCGGCTCGAGCCGGGGTCTGTTATCGAGCATTCCCGCAGGCGGAAACCGTCACCTCAGACTCCGAGGCAACGGGCCTTCGTGACAACCATGGAAGTCCTCAGGGGGACGGCGCGGGAGTAGTTGTGTAGTTGACGACCCTGAGCTTGGGCACACGCGCAAACTCGGCCACGTTGCGGGTCAGCAACGGCAGGTCGTGTTCGAGGGCACAGACCGCGATCCAGAGGTCGTGGACACCAACCATCTGACGGTTGCGCGCGAGCACGGCCCACGTCTCAGCATACCGTTGGAGGGTCGCTTCCGTCGGCCACACGACGCGATAACGATCGAGGAAGGGCGTGATCACCTCCGCCGAATGTCCAGCCAAAACTGCGCCGCGGAGGAACTCGGCCTTCACGACCCATGGCAGAGCAAGCGCCGCGTCAGGGTGCCGGTCGATGAACCGCTGCTCAGGGCTGGCGGCCCGCTCGCGCCAGCGCCCGATCAGGAAGGTCGTGTCGCTCAAGTAGTCCACGGATCCCTCCAGTTTTTCCAGTCGTTGGCCCAGCCGATGGTCTGCTCGATCAGTCCAGCCTGGCTTTCCGTGAGCGGGGGCAGGCGGTCCATCTCCCTGGCCAAATCCGCCAGCGTGCCGCGCTTGGGCACCATCTTCATCACGACCGCGGAAAACGATTCCTTGGGAGAACTTTTCCACTCAGCGAGTCGGCTGTAGGCCTCGTCGGTCAGCGTAATCGTTTTCATGCATACATGGCTACGTGGCTCATGCATCCATGTCAATACGTGGATTGGTGCTGCCCTGCGTGTTCCAACCCATGCCGATGCGCCGGTCGCCGGTCTGCCCTGCCGGGCTGGTGCGAGGCGCGTTTTTAAGCCACCGACGCGTGAACCTGCTCCAGTGCAACGCCGGATGATCGGGCCGCCATTCGGGCAGATTCCGATGCTGGAGAGACTTCTGATCGTCCCGTTGCAGTTCCTTCAGAGTGCCCCGGGCCGTGCCGGTGAACTTGATCTCGATCTCTTTGGACGTGGCCGAATCCACACTGCCCTCCCACAGGTTCTGAGAGCCGTTGCGCGCGGCCTGGACCATGTGGTCGTGCGTCCGGCTCCGGCGGTCCACGAACCTCCCGCAAAGCCGCACCGTGACGTCATCGATCGAATCGGCCAGTTGCCAGGTCCGGGTTGGCCGGAAGCCGCCGCGTTGTGGAATCAACGGCTCCGGCGACCCGTCCTGTCCACGCGGTACTGCCGGTCAACGAAGGCCAAGCCCTGACCGAGCTGGGGCAGGAACTTCTCCAGATGGCGGACGATCTCGTTTTCGGGCTCGCGCTCCTGGAGGGGCTCGAAACCGCGCTCGCGGACGTGGGCGGCGGCTTTGCCCAGGCAGCGGTAGATGGGCCGAGAGGCGCCACGTTCGGCCCTTGCGCTCGCCGCGCGGCTCGTCTCGTAGCGGCCTTGATGTTGCTGATGAGGTCAATGAGCTGGCCGGGGCGTTGCTTGTCGAGCGCGAGACGGGCGCAGTCCCTGGGCAGCATGAGGAGAGCCACCTG
>CAZTPK010000420.1:0-2654 GCA_964614765.1 uncultured Gammaproteobacteria bacterium | reverse complement strand
TGCCGGGGCCGGCCGTAGCCGTGGGGCCAGCGGTGGTCGCCTGACCGGCGGCCTCGGGGCGCCTTCGCGGGGCGCTGCTGATGACGCGCGGGCGCGGCGTCTCGCCGGCCAGCGGCACTCCGCTCTGGGCGAGAAAGGTGTTGGTGTCCTCGTAGAAGCGCCGGATCTCCGGCACCGCCAGTTCCTGGTAGGCGTGCAGCGCCGCGCGCAGGACCTCCGCACCCGGATGCGACTTGCGCAGGTAGTCTCCGAACTGGCGCGCGAGGTAGGCCGGCCCGAAGGGATTGTTGCCCTTGTCGATGCGCGTGCCGTATAAGAAGGACAGCCGCTGGTTCAGTTCGTAGAGGGCCCGCCCGAGCGCGGTCTCGGCGCGATCGACGGCCTCGGATACCGCCAGGAACTGCTCGAATTCGTCGGTCTCCACCAGGGCGAGGCCGTCGCCCAGCGCGCTCGGCTTGCTTTCGCCCGGACGCGATGCCGCCTCGACACCACGCGTGCAGGCGTGGTCGTACTGTTCCAGCAGCGCGGCGCGCAGATCATCGCAGATCGGCGACCGCTTCTGCTTGAGCACCTGGCCGAACTGCCAGATGGCGCGCTGCAAAGTGGCGTCGACCGTATCGCGCGAGACGTTCAGCAGGAACCCTTCGACATTGCTGAAGTACTGATCCATCCAGTGGTTGAATCCGCGCTCCAGGCGCCGCCGGATGTCCCGAAGCACCGCCATGCGCTCGATCCTTGTCTTGTCCTGCGCGCGAACGAGGTCGGGCAGGGCCGCCTCGCCGGGCGGGGGCCGGGTCTGCGCGACCTGGGTGAGGGCGGCGATGGCGAGCGGATCGGGCTCGATGAGCTCGGCGCCGACACCCGAGGTCAGCACCCGCACGACCTTGGCCTTCAGTTCGTGGGCGCTGTCGCGGTTGCCGACGGTGACGGTGAAGTGGATGCCGATGCGCTCGCCCTGGACCAGAGGGCGCTGTGCGACCATCCCGGCGCCGATCTCGCCCTCGAAGGACACGAAGATGCCGTTGCTGCAGAAGTCGCGAATCTTGCACGCGCGCGACTCGAAGCCTTCGCCGGCGATCAGGGCGTCGAGGAATACCGGGTAGCGCGGCGTGCGCCGCTGTTCAGCGGACGGAGGCCCGTTCCCTGGCCCGGAGCCACCGCTGAACTCGCCATTGGTCATGATAATTTTTGTCAACGCGCGCGGCCGCTGCCGCCAAAAAAGAATAATAGTGTCAGCGGGCGACCCACGGCAAACGGCCCGGCGCCGCCTGCGGCGCGGCTGCCGGCGGCGCGGCGCCCTGCAACAGGCTGTTCACCATCAGCCGGTGCACCTCGTCCAGTTCTCTCGCGCATTGCATCCTCCGTCCAGCCATCTGCGCAATGACCGCGCCGCCACGGTAAAGCAGGCGATTGGTCGCCACCGCCGGCAACCTGGCCCCCGGCGTCATGATGCCCGCCAGGTTCAGCGGATCAACGCCATTCAAGGCCACCCACTCATCGGATGCGTCACGATCCGGGGCGGCCCTGAGCGCCGCGACCGCATCGGCATGGGCGAACTGCTCCCCAGGCACCCCGGCGACGAAACGGCCGGACCGTATCTCCCCGCGCGCCTCCATTCGCCTGAGCACCCGCAACAGCTCCCACCACGGCGGCACCCATGCCTCGCGTTCGGTGAGCCGCCGGAACAGGATCCCGTAACGATTGAGCAAGGTTCGGGCCGCATGCTCGACGTCGGCGGGTCCCGGGGGCCCGGCAACCCGCTCGCCCGCGCAGGACCACCGCCCGCTGCCGCTGGCGCCGTGACGTGCCGGGTGCTTGGCCCGGCGCATCAGCTGGCGCAGGCCGTCGTAACTGTCGGCCACCACCTCGCCGGCGGCCACCAGCTCCGCCAGGGCGTGACGCAGGCCCAGCTCGTCCAGGCCGCTGGCCTCGCAGATCTCGTCGGTAAAGCTCGGCCCGCGGCTGGCTAGAAACTCGAGCACCCGTTGTGCGTCACGTCCGGCGGCGGGCGCCGCGTCGGCACGCTGGCGGCTCGCGGCAAGTCGCTGCCACACGGCCCGATGACGCCGGGTCGTGAACGCGATCGGCGCGTCGCGGATCGATCGACGTCCGCCCGCGCCGCCGAGACGCGTCCAAGTGATGCGTCCGGACAGGCACAGGCTGTCGAGCATCGCCGGGTCGTAATTGACGATGCGCGCCGGCAGCAATTCCCGCTCCCAGGTCACCGCCGGGGCGGGAAATCCCTCCAGTTGTTCGAGCACGCGCTGCAGCGAGGCCTCGCCGAAGAGCCGTTCGGCCGGCAGCACGTGCTGCCAGCGCAGCAGGAAGCGGATGAACTGGGTCGCGCTCACCGGCTGCACGGCGCGCCGCAGGCGCTGCATCGTGTCGTTGTGGATGCGCGCCAGCAGACGGCGCTCGCACCATTCCGTGTCGGCGGTGCCGGGCGTGTAGCGGCCGCGCAGCACGAAACCCTCGCTCTCCAGGGCGAGCATGGCCTGTTCCAGCCGCGGCGCCGGAAGCCCGAGCTCGCCCGCCAGCTCCCCGGTGCGCACGGGTCCTAGCCCCTGCAGCCGGCCGCGCACCAGCTCCACCAGGGCGTCCTCGCCGCTCCACGGCCGCTGCGACTCCGCGGGCGCGGCCACCGTCGGCTGCAT
>CAZTPK010000419.1:0-2668 GCA_964614765.1 uncultured Gammaproteobacteria bacterium | reverse complement strand
CGCCGAGACAGGCCTGAGCCACGGTGCCAGCCTGCTGCGCAAGGCCATCCGCGACGCCAACCTGCACATCTTCAAGACCGCAAATACCGAATCGCAGTGCAACGGGATGGGGACCACGGCCCTGGCAGTGCTCTTCTACGACAACCGTTTTTGCGTTGCACACGTCGGCGATTCCCGGCTTTATCGCCTGCGCGGAGAGCTGTTCGAGCAGGTCACGAGCGACCATTCCCTGGTGCAAGAGCTTGTTACAAGGGGATTTTTGACGAAGGAAGAGGCGCTGGCCAACACTCCGAAGAATCTCGTTACGCGCGCCTTGGGCGTGGAGGAAAACGTCGAGGTGGACATCAAGGAGGAGCCCGCCCTGCCGGGGGACGTCTACCTGCTTTGCTCGGATGGGTTAAATGATATGATGTCTGATGAAGATATTCGCTTAACCCTCAGAAAATTTAGTGCTAATCTTGAAAAAGCGGGTAGCGAACTGGTTCGCATCGCCAACGCGAACGGGGGGAAGGACAACGTGTCCGTGATCTTGGCACGTGTCTTGAGTGCCTTTCCGGCCAAAACGAGCTGGTATAACAACGTCTTGGGTCGGATAAAGAAAGGGCGATAACGGGATAGGGGCCTATGGCTAAATTGATCCTCAGTTTAAACGGTGCCGTCCAGCGCGAATTCACGCTCACCAAGGAACGGACGACGATAGGCCGTAAGCCTGACAACGACATCCAGATCGACAATCTCGCTGTCAGCGGCAAGCACGCCCTCATCATCACCATCCTCGACGACTCCTTCCTGGAAGACCTGGGCAGCACCAACGGCACCTACGTCAACGGCAAGCTCATCAAGAAGCACGCACTGCGCGATGGCGACGTGATCGCCATCGGCAAGCACGAGCTGAAGTACGTCAACGAGCATGCCACGGCGCACGACGAGGATTTCGAGAAGACCATGATCATCCGCCCCGGCACGGCCAGCGCCGCCGCGGCCAGCGTGCAGGCCGCCGCTGCCGCCGGGGTCGCACCGGCGCATCCGCAACGGCCACCCAACCTGAGCGAGAGCGTGGCGCCCGCGGTCGCGAGCTCCGGCATGCCGCTCGGCAAGCTGCGCGTGCTGAACGGTCCCATCGCCGGTCGGGAGCTCGAGCTCACCAAGGCGCTCATCACGCTCGGCAAGCCCGGGGTGCAGGTGGCCGTCATCTCCCGCCGTCCGCAGGGCTATTTCCTGACCCACATCGAGAGCGACGGCGGCGGCACCAACTACCCCATCGTCAACGGCAATCCGATCGGTCCGCAGGCCTATGGTCTGGGCAACGGCGACATCGTCGAGCTGGCCGGCATCAAGATGGAATTCACGCTGACGCGCTGAGCAACATCGCCCGCAACGCCTGCGACGGAAGGCCCGGTGCCGACGCATCGGGCCTTTTTGTTTGCGCAGCCGGCCGGCGAGCCGCCCTTCGGCGGCCGCGTCCTGCTACTTGGTGGTGTGGGTGAAGACCCCGTCCCAGTCCGCCGGCGGCGGCTGGCGACGGAAATGGGCCACCCGCTGCGCATACATGGAATAAAGCTGCGGCGAGGAGGAGGACTTCGCTAGGTTGAGAAACTGAAGCTCCGCCATGTCCCATTCCTGCGCGCGGTAGTACTTCAGCGCCTGGCGGTACAGCTTGATCTCATCGCGCAGGCGCGCGTCCACGGTGCTGACGGGACCCAGCGGCTCGTAGATGATCACCGGCCTGTCCTTGCCCTTCACCCGCACCACGTCGAGCTCGCGATAGGCGAACTGCGGGGCGGCCTTTGCGGTGCTCTCGCTGACGATGATGCCCACGCCGTAGCCCTTGGTCAGGCCTTCCAGGCGTGATCCCAGGTTAACCGCGTCGCCGAGCACGGTGTACGCCATGCGGAATTCCGAGCCCATGTTGCCGACGTTCATCGTGCCGGTGTTGATGCCCACGCCGATGTGGATCTCCGGCCAGCGCCGCTGGCGGAACGAGGCGTTGATCTCCCCGAGCTTCTCCATCATCTGCAGAGCCGCGGTGACGGCATTGGCGGCGTGGTTGGGGTCCGGCACCGGGGCCCCCCAGAAGGCCATGATCGCGTCACCCATGTACTTGTCGATCGTGCCGCGCTGCAGATGGATCACCTGCGTCATGGGCGTGAGCAGCTGGTTCATGAGCTCCGAGAGCTGCCTCGGCTCCAGCCCCTCGGAGATCGAGGTGAAGCCGCGGACGTCGGAGAACAGCACCGTCATCTCGCGGGATTCCGCCTCCAGCGAGTATTTCTCCGGATCGCGGGCCATCTCGTCGACGAGCTCAGGCGGCACGTACTGTCCGAAGAGGTTCGTAAGCTGCCGCTTGCCGCGCGTCTCGACGAAGTAACCGTACGACATGTTCAGCAGGAACATGACCAGCATGGTGAGGATGCCGGAGGCGACCGGCACGACCATCTTGCCGACGTGCCAGAACACCAGATTCAGGCCGACGTAAGCGGCCAGCATGCCGGCGGCCGTGAGCGTGGCCGCCAGGGGGCTGAGCGCCGGCAGCGCCAGCGCGAACACGACTCCGAACAGCAGCAGCAGGATGAACTCCAGGCCCCGCACGTAGGCGGGCCGCTGCATGAGCTTGCCGTCGAGTATGCCGGCGACCAGGTTTGCGTGGATCTCCACGCCGGGATAGGCG
>CAZTPK010000418.1:0-2672 GCA_964614765.1 uncultured Gammaproteobacteria bacterium | reverse complement strand
GCCACCATGCGGTCGAAGGCCAGGCGCCGATCGCGGGCGTCGGCCAGGTCGAGCCGCTCCCAAGGCTCGCCGTGCAGGTCATCGAGGTAGCGCAGCGCGCGATCGGTGTCGTCGAAGCGGCGATGAGGATCGCGGCTGATCGGTGTCGTGCCGCCCCAGCGCGTCTGGATGGCGGCGCGGTCGGCCTCCACCGCGAAGCGCTCCTCCGCCGTATACAGCTCAGGCTGGCGCTGCATCAGGTCATACGCCAGGTGCGGGGCGCCCATCCTGGAGAGGGTCAGCGCGCGCCGGCGGGCCGCCTCGCGGTGCGCCGGATCGGAATCGAGCACTCGCTGATACCAGTACAGCGCATCGGCAAGGCCGGCCGACACCTCGTTGACGTAGCCGCGCGCAAACCAGGCCTCGAGCGACTGCGGGTGGTGCGTCGCGGTCGCCTCGATCTGCCGCAGTGCGGACTCGTGCCGCCCCGACTCGGCCAGTGCGTAGGCGAGCCCGATGCCGGCCTGCAGGTGAGCGGTGTCGCGCGCCAGGATCCCGCGATAGGCCCGCTCCGCCTCCGGGTAGCGCTTCTGGTTGCGGGCCGCCTTGCCGAGCGTCTCCAGCACGGGGTATGGCGCCGACTTCACGTCGACCTGATCCAGGAGCGCGACCGCCTCGGCGTCACGACCCGCCCAACCGAGCACTTCGATGTAGTCGTGCAGATAGCTGCGCTCCCGCGGGTATCGCTCGCGCAGCTGCGCGAGCGCCGCGAGGGCCTCCTCGTACCTCCCGGCGCGCGCCTCGGCAACGGCCCTAGCCTGCACGTCGGCGGGCCGCTCCGCGCCGCGAGCCGGTGCGACCAATGCCGCCGACAGGCATGCCGCCACCCACATGCGCGCCACCGCGCCAACGCCCCGTCCCCCCGCCCTGTGTCTCATAAGGTTGCTCCGGCACGTCCCGCTGCGGATGCTGGCCCGGCGCAGGTACGCCGCGGCCGACGAATCGACTGCCTGCTGTGTCGCTGCGGGGGCGCTCGGCCCTCAAGCTCCTTTGCGCCGTCTGTGTAGCCCATGTGCAATGCGGATACCGCGGCCGGTTGCGCCGGATGGGGGTGAGGCATCGGCCGCAATTCCGGGGCTGCGAGGGCGCGGCGTCGCAGACTCTTGAAAACGGGACGCTTTGTCCATGATACTGCGCCTCCGGAAAAGAAAGGCCCAGCCACCGTGTCGGAGCTCGGACAGCAGCGCCCTCCCAGGACGATCACAACGCAATGCGAGCCCGATAGGCAAGCCCCGGCGGAGGCGCGGGGCGGCCGGCGCAAGGAGATCGGCGGCCCGAAAGGACCGGAGCCGACCCGCTACGGGGATTGGGAACGCAACGGGAAGTGCGTGGACTTCTGACGCATCACCGGGCACCGGGCCATGACGCGGCATCCGTACGCGGCCGCTTGGGGGACTATCCGGGAGTATCGCGTCGCCCAGGCCGCTGCCGGGGCTGACCGAGCTTTCGCGGGCCTGGGCCCGAGCGAAGAACGGTTATCGTTCTCGCACCGTCGACGAGACCGAGTTCCTTGCATGGTCGTTAGCGCCTCAGCGCGCCTCGAGCAGCGCCGGACCCTTCTATTGCGCTCGCGGGCGCCGTAGCGGGGCAGGTAGGAATTCGGACACGGGCTTGTCTTTGGAGCAGAGAAATGAACAAGAGCGCACGACCCCTGTCGCCGCATCTGCAAATATATCGGCCGCAGCTCACCTCGATCCTCTCCATTCTTCACCGGGGCACGGGCATCCTGCTCACCATCGGCTCCCTGCTGCTGGTGTGCTGGCTCGCCGCCCTGGCGGCCGGACCGGAGGCCTATGCCGCGACGCAGGCGTGGTTCGGGACCTGGTACATGCAGCTCGGCCTGTTCGGCTGGTCGGCCGCCCTCTTCTATCACCTGTGTAACGGCATCCGCCATCTGTTCTGGGACGCGGGCATGGGCTACGAGCTGAGGCACGCGTACGCATCCGGCTACGCGGTGCTGATCGCCACGGCGATCCTCACGCTGGCCACCTGGATCGCCGCCTGAAGGAGACAACGATGAAATTGCGTTCCAGTCTGGGCATCGTGCGCGGCCTCGGCGCCGCGAGGAACGGCACGCATCACTGGTGGATGCAGCGGCTGACGGCGGTGGCGCTCGTGCCGCTGTCGATCTGGCTGGTCTCCGCCATCGTCTGCCTCTCGGGCGCCGACTACGCCACCGCCGTGCAGTGGTTCAAGTCCCCGATAAACGCCGCGCTGATGGTGGCCGCCCTCTTCGCCCTCTTCTACCACGCGCAGCTCGGCATGCAGGTGGTCTTCGAGGACTACATACACACCGAGTGGGTCAAGGTAGCCGCGCAGATCGCCCTGAAGTTCGCCTGCATTCTGCTCGGGCTGATCGCCGCCATCGCCGCATTGAAGGTCACGTTTGGAGCTTAAGCAAGTAATGACTCAGGCTTACAAGGTCGTTGAACACGAGTACGACGTCGTGGTCGTCGGCGCCGGCGGCGCCGGCCTGCGCGCCACCTTCGGCATGGCCGCCAAGGGTCTGAAGACCGCCTGCATCACCAAGGTCTTCCCGACGCGCTCGCACACGGTGGCCGCCCAGGGCGGCATCAGCGCGGCGCTCGGCAACATGGGACCGGACGATTGGCGCTGGCACATGTACGACACCG
>CAZTPK010000417.1:0-2682 GCA_964614765.1 uncultured Gammaproteobacteria bacterium | reverse complement strand
GCCCTGGGCATGAAAGCGGGGCGTTTCATGCCGGAATCAGGCTCCGGGCACAGCGACGATGTCCTGAATGCCCGGAACCCGCTGCAGGAATACGGACAGCAGATGGGGCGACAGCGAGCGTAGCGGCGACGTCAGGAAGGCGAACTCCCTAATCAGGCCGGTTTGCTTCAAGCGATGCAGCAAAGCCAGTTTCTCTTGCTAATGAAGGCACAGTACGGACAAGGCGCGAAGGACCGGTGCGCGTTTCGGATGGCCCTCTTTTTGGTGGAGCGAGTGACCGCGGGCGGGCGGTCGAGGAGGCGTCGGTCCGGTGTCGGTGTCATCCCCTCAGGGTGACTCGTGCGGCGCCTGGTCGCGCAGCTTCAGGTTGGCGATGACGACGTTGTCGTCGGTGGCGTGATCGAGCTCGAAGCCAAGCTTCGTCGCCAGCGCGAGCATGCCGCGGTTGGTCGGCAGAATGTGGCCATAGATCCTCCCGGTGCCGCGCGAACGGCAGTAGGCGATGATCTTGCGCATCAGCGCGAGACCCAGGCCCTTGCCCTGGAAGTCCGAGCGCACCAGAATCCCGAATTCCGCGGCGGTGTTGTCGGCGTCGCTCACGGCGCGCACCACGCCCACCGTCTCGAAGCCGGCTCGTGGATCCGGATGGACGGCGATGAAGGCCATCTCGCGGTCGTAGTCGATCTGCGTGAAGCGCGCGAGCTGGGTGTGGCTGAAGTCGCGCGAGCGGGTGAAGAAGCGGAAGTACATGTCCTGCGGATCGACCTTCTCGCAGAACTCCAGGTGCGCGGCCTCGTCCTCGGGCCGGATCGGGCGCAGCAGGAGCTTCCCCACGCCGGGCAGCTCGATGGTCTCCTCCAGCTCCACCGGATAGGGGCGGATCGCCAGCCGCTCGGCGCCGCGACAGCTCGCCCTCGCCACGCGTATGCGCGCGTCGAGCGCGATCGTGCCCTCGTGGTCGGCGAGCAACGGGTTGATGTCGAGCTCCACGATCTCGGGCACGTCGATGACGAGCTGCGAGAGCCGCACGAGGTCCACGGCGATCGCTTCCAGGTTCGCGGCCGGGTGGTCGCGGAAGCCGCGCAGCAGCCTGTGTACGCGCGTGCGCCGGATCAGGTCCGAGGCCAGCATCATGTTGAGCGGCGGCAGCGCGATCGCCTTGTCGGCGAGCACCTCCACGGCGGTGCCGCCGTCGCCGAAGAGGATGACCGGACCGAAGACCGGGTCCGTGGCCACGCCCAGGATGAGCTCGCGGGCGCGCGTCCGACGCACCATTTGCTGCACCGAAAAGCCCTCGATCGCCGCGTCAGGACAGAGCCGTTGCACGCGCGTCACCATGGCCAGCACCGCGCTGCGCACGGCCTCGGGCGACTCCAGATCCAGCGCCACGCCGCCGACGTCGGACTTGTGCAGGATCTCGGGCGAGATCAGCTTCACGACGACGGGGAATCCGATGCTGACGGCCATGGCGACGGCCGCCTCGGGCGTGGTGGCCAGGCGGGTGTCGACGATGGCGAACCCGTAGGCGCGCAGCACGGCCTTCGCCTCCACCTCGGTCAGCTGATCGCGGCCGGCGGCCAGCGCCGCCTCGATCGGCGCGCGGGCGGCGGGGATGTCGGGGGTGAAGACCTCGGGCACCGAGGCCGGCGTCTGCATCAGCAGCTCCTGCGTGCGCTGGTGCTTCACCAGCGTCATGAAGGCGCTGACCGCCGCCTTCGGCGCCGGGTAGCAGGGGATCCTGTGCGCCGCGAGCAGCGCGCGCGCGGGTTCGGCGCTGACCCCGCCCATCCAGCACGACAGCAGCGGCAGCTGGCAGGCGGCCATCGGGGCGGCGAGCGCGCGCGCCGCCTCCTCGCTGGGCAGCAGTGCGGTGGGCACGTGCATCACCAGCACGGCGTCCACGCCCGGCGCGCCGTCCAGCACGCGCAGCGCCGCGAGGTAGCGATCGGCGATGCAGTCGCCGACGATGTCCACCGGGTTGGAGTGCGACCAGTTGCCGGGGAGCACCTCGTCCAGTGCCGCGATCGTCTCCGGCGCCAGCGTGGCTAGCGTGCCGCCCTGGGTGGCCACCGAATCGGCGGCCAGCACGCCGGGGCCGCCGCCGTTGGTCAGGATCGCCAGCCGATCGCCGGTCAGCGGGCGCCGCGACAGCGCCAGCGTCTCGGCGGCATCGAACAGCGCTTCCACCGAGTCCACCAGCACGATGCCGGCGCTCTGCAGGGCGCTCTCATACACCGAATAACTCCCGGCGAGCGCGCCGGTGTGCGAGCGCGCGGCGCGCTCGCCGGCCTCGTGACGCCCGGCCTTGATGGCGATGATGGGCTTGTTGCGGCTCACCGCCCGCGCCGCGGAGAGGAACTTGCGCGGCGCGGTGATGCCCTCCACGTACAACAGCAGCCCGCGCGTGTGGCTGTCGGTGCCCAGGTAATCCAGCACGTCGCCGAAATCGACGTCCAGCATGTCGCCCAGCGACACCACCTGGGTGAAGCCGATGCCGTTGGCGCCGGCCCAGTCGATGACCGCCGTGCACAGGGCGCCGGACTGCGCCACGAAGGCGAGCGAACCGGGTTGCGCGGCCATGTGCGCGAAGCTCGCGTTCACGCGGATGCGCGGACTGAGCAGGCCGACGCAGTTGGGTCCCAGGATCCGCAGTCCGTGCGGCCGGGCGGCGTCGAGCAGGGC
>CAZTPK010000416.1:0-2689 GCA_964614765.1 uncultured Gammaproteobacteria bacterium | reverse complement strand
GGTGATCACCGCGATGGCCGGCACGCCGCTCGCGGACATCGAGACGGCGCTGGCCGAGCGCGGCCAGATGCTCGCCTTCGAGCCGCCGCACTTCGGCGCCGGCGCCACGCTCGGCGGCACCATCGCCTGTGGGTTCTCCGGCCCTCGCCGCCCCTACGCGGGCGCGGCCCGCGACTTCGTGCTGGGCGTGCGCTGCCTGAACGGCAAGGGCGAGCTGCTGCGCTTCGGCGGGCAGGTGATGAAGAACGTGGCCGGTTACGACATCTCCCGCCTCATGGTCGGCGCGCTCGGCACGCTGGGCGTGCTGGTCGACGTCTCGCTGAAGGTGCTGCCGAGGCCGGAGGCGGAGCTCACGCTGGCGCACGAGGTGACGGCGGCCGAGGCCATCGAGCGGATGAACCGCTGGGCGGGCCAGCCGCTGCCGCTGTCGGCGGCCGCCTACGACACCGGCTGCCTTACGGTGCGGCTGTCCGGCGCGGCGGCGGCGCTCGAGGCGGCGCGCGCCAGCATCGGCGGCGACGTGGTGGCCGACGCTGCGGAGTACTGGTCGGAGCTGCGAGAGCATAGATCGGCGTTCTTCGACTCCGGCGAGTGCCTGTGGCGATTGTCGGTGCCGCCGACCACGCCGCACCTGCATTTCCCGGGCGAGTGGCTGCTCGAGTGGGGCGGGGCGCAGCGCTGGCTGAAGACCACCGCCGCGCCCGAGGAGGTGCGGGCGGCGGCCCACGTGGCCGGCGGTCATGCGACGATGTTCCGCCACGGCGACCGCGGGCAGGAGGTCTTCTCGCCGCTGTCGCCGCCGCTCCTGCGCCTGCACCGGGAGCTGAAGGCGCAGTTCGATCCCATGCGCATCCTCAACCCCGGGCGGATGTACGCCGGACTCTGAACCGTATGCAGACCGCGCTGCCCGAAGCCATGCTCGCGACCCCGGAGGGTGCGGAGGCCGACGCCATCCTGCGCAAGTGCGTGCACTGCGGATTCTGCACGGCGACCTGCCCGACCTATCAATTGCTCGGCGACGAGCGCGACGGTCCGCGCGGCCGCATCTATCTGATCAAGAGCCTGCTCGAGGGTGTCTCCGATGGCGCCGCCACGCGCCAGCACCTGGATCGCTGCCTGACCTGCCGCGCGTGCGAAACGACCTGTCCTTCGGGCGTGCAGTACGGGCGGCTGGTCGACATCGGCCGCGCCCATGTCGAACGCCGGAACGTTCGACCGCTGCCCTCGCGGGCAATCCGCTGGCTGCTGCGCCGGACCCTGCCGCAGCGCGCCTGGTTCGGCGCGGTGGTGCGCGTGGCGCAGCGGCTGCGCCCGCTCATGCCCGCGGCGCTGCGCCGCAAGGTGCCCGCCCCTGTCGAACTGGAGCCGTGGTCGCCGCCGAAGCGCGCCCGCAGGATGCTCGTGCTCAAGGGCTGTGTGCAGCCAGCGCTGGCACCGTCGATCAACCGGGCGATGGCGCGCGTGCTCGATGCCGTCGGCGTCCAGGCGATTGAGGTCGACGAGGACACCTGCTGCGGGGCGCTCAGTCATCACCTCGCGGCCACCGAGGAGGCGCTCGGCTACGCGCGCCGGAACATCGACGCGTGGTGGCCGCACGTGGAGGCGGGCGCCGAGGCCGTGATCGTCACCGCGAGCGGCTGCGGTACGATGGTGAGGGAGTACGGCCACCTGCTGCGTCAGGACACCGCCTATGCGGAGAAGGCGGCGCGGATCTCGGCGATGTGCCGCGATCCGGTGGAGGTGCTGGCGGCGGAGGATCTCTCCTTCGCCCGCGTCGACGCGCAGGCCCCGATCGTGTTTCACCCGCCGTGCAGCCTGCAGCACGGACTGAAGCTCACCGGCCGCACCGAGCAGCTGTTGGCCGCGCTCGGCTACCGGCTGGGCGGCATCCGCGACAGCCACCTGTGCTGCGGCTCGGCAGGCTCCTATTCGATCCTGCAGCCGCGCATATCGCGCGAGCTGCGCGCCCGCAAGCTCGCCAACCTCATGGCCTCCTCACCGTCGATGATCGCCACCGCCAACATCGGCTGCATGAACTACCTGCAGGAGGTCGCGCCGGTGCCGGTGCGGCACTGGATCGAGCTGCTCGCCGATGCGCTGCCCGCGTCCGCGCCGGCGGTCGAGATCGACCTCGGCGCGCCGCGCGCGCAATAAAAAGGGGCTGCCGCTTTTGGAGGGCGGCAGCCCCGCGCGCCGTTGCATGGCGCTACTGCGTGTATCAGTTGTATTCCGTGACGGTCTTCCAGCTGCCGTCCGGCTGGCGGCACGCCGTGCCGCGCATCACCGTGGGCCGGCCGTCGATGTTGCCGGTCGTCTCGTACTCCCGGCAGGGGCCGCTCGGCGTGTCGTACGTGCGCGTCGGCGTCACCGTGTACTCCGCGCGCGAGTCCGGGTTCACCCACGCCACCGACTGACCCGTGCGCGACGTCTCCAGCGCCTGGTTGGCCTTGATGCGATCCACATCGTCCATGCTGCGACCGACGCTGCCGCCCAGGTACGCGCCCACCACCGCGCCCGCAGCGGTGGCAGCGAGCTGACCGGCGCCATCGCCGAACTGCGAGCCGAGCAGGCCGCCCAACGAGCCACCGACGACCTGGCCGCCGAGCTCCTTGTTCGCCGTGCAGCCGGCGGCGGTCAGGGCACTCACCAGAACCACAGCAGCAGTGCGAAGTTTCATGTTGCCTACACC
>CAZTPK010000415.1:0-2689 GCA_964614765.1 uncultured Gammaproteobacteria bacterium | reverse complement strand
GAGCGGGAGCGCCCGGGCCTTGCGGCGATCGCGCTGACCACCGACACCTCCACGCTCACCTCGATCGCCAACGACTACGACTACGCGGATGTCTTTGCCAAGCAGGTTCGCGCGCTCGGCCGCCCGGGCGATTACCTGCTGTGCTATTCGACCAGCGGGCGATCCGCCAACATCCTGCGCGCCATAGAGGCCGCCCACGATCGCGACGTCCGCGTGGTGCTGATCAGCGGGCGCGATGGCGGTCAGGCAGCCCAGATGCTCGGCGAGGGGGACGCCGAGCTGCGGGTCCCCGCCCGTTCGACAGCCAGGATTCAGGAAGTCCACCTTATGATCACGCACTGCTTGTGCGATCTCATCGACAGACAGCTGTTGGGTCAGGAGGCCGGAATTGATGCGGATTGAGTTCGGGCGCGGTGTGCTCGGGACGGCGGCGCTCTGGTTCCTCTTGTCTGCGGCCGGCTGCAGCGGTGGCGGCACCAGGGAGACCGAGCCGCAGGTCGGGCGCACCACCGGGACGGTCATCGAGGACCAGGCCATCGAGATGAAGGCCCTGCGGCGCATTTACGACGACACCACGGTCTACGAGCGAACGCACATCAACGTCACCAGCTACAACACAATCGTGCTGGTGACCGGCGAGGCGCCCACGGAGGAACTGCGCAAGAGGGTCATCGCCATCGTGCGCGGCGTGGAAAAGGTGCGCAAGGTCTACGACGAGATCACGATTGCCGCGCCCAGCGCCCTGACGTCGAGGACCAGCGACACGCTGCTCACCGGAAAGGTCAAGGCGCAATTGTTCGGCAGCAAGAAGCTCGACGCCACCCGCGTGAAAGTGGTGACGGAGAAAGGCGTGGTCTACCTCATGGGCCTGGTTCCGCGCGCGCAGGGAGACGCCGCCGCCGAGGTCGCGCGGCGCGTGAGCGGCGTCCAGCGCGTGGTGAAGCTGTTCGAATACACCGACTGACGGATCGCTACTTGACGACCTTCAGGCTCGGCTTCTTCGGTGCCGGCGAGGGCGGCGTGGTCGGCTCCTCGCCTCCCTCCTCGGGGAACACCATACCGCGACCGTTCTCCTTCGCGTAAACGGCGCGAACGGCCACCATCGGAACCAGCACTTCGCGTGAACTGCCGCGAAAACGTGCGCTGAAGCTCAGCTGCTCGCGGTCCATGACCAGCGCCTGCACGGCTGCCGGAGCGATGTTGAGGATGATCTTGCCGTCCTCCACGTATTCTTCCGGCACGGAAACTCCCTGCGCGGAGGCGTCGACGAGCACGTACGGCGTCATGCTGTTGTCGAGTATCCACTCGTAAAAGGCGCGCAGCAGGTAGGATTTCGGCGAGGTCATCGCCCGGTTGTTCTCCGCCATGGCTTTCCCGATCCCCCCTTGGTCAAGGTGCCGAAAACAAGCGCCGTCAGTGCGCCCGCATGGCGCGTTCTTCCGCGGACAAGGCCGCCCGGAAGGCTGGTCGCGCGAACATGCGTTCCGCGTACTGGAGCAAGGCCTTGCATTGCGCCGGCGGCAGCTTGATGCCGTAGTAGTCCAACCGCCACAGCAGCGGCATCAGGCAGCAGTCCACCAGCGACAGCTCCGGCGAGAGGAAGAACGGCTGCTGCGAGAACGCCGGCGCGATGGCCGTCAGATTGTCGCGCACCGCCTTGCGGGCATTGTTGGCCGACACTTCATTTCGTCCCTGCAACGCGCCGACATGACTGTACAAGTCCTTCATCACGCGCTGCCGGATCTGCCGGTTGTTGGCCCTCGAGACAGGATCGACCGGCAATAGCGGCGGATGCGGGTAGCGCTCGTCCAGATACTCCATCATCACCTGCGGCTCGTAGATGACGAGTTCCCGGTCGATCAGCGTCAGCAGCGAACCGTAGGGATTCAGGTCGTTGAGATCCTCCGGCTTGGTCTGCTCGGTGACGAAGCAGACCTCGACGTTGACATCCTTCTCCGCCAGCACGATGCGCACCGCGTGCCCCAGCGGCTCGAGCGCGTCCGCGTAGAGCGTCATTATTGATCGGCGGGTGATCGGCAGGCTCAAATGCGATTCCCCCTTGTCACGCCGTTCCTCAGTGAACGTCGCGCCAGTACTCCTTTTTCAAGAGATACGCGATCCAGAAAAACCCGAACAGGAACAACATTACCCAGAACCCGATCTTGTAGCGCACGAGCTTGGCGGGCTCGCCGAGGTAGACAAGGAAGTTCACCAGATCGCGCACGGTGCCGGCGTACTCCTCTTCGGACTCCAGACCCGCGCTGACCGTCTCCAGCCCGGTAACGTGAGTGACCTCCCGGCCGCCCTCGGTCCGGGTTTCCGTGCTCGCGCGTTTCAGACCCTGCAGTTCCCAAAGGACATGCGGCATTGCCGTGTCCGGGAAGGCGAGATTGTTCACACCGGTCGGGCGCTTCGGATCGAGGTAGAAAGTGGACAAGAAGGTCGTCAGCCAGTCCGCGCCGCGGGCGCGCGCAACCACGGAAAGATCCGGAGGCGCGACGCCGAACCATGCCTCCCCGTCCTCCTTGCGCATCGCCACCTGCATGGTGTTGCCGACCTTCTCGGTCGTGAACATCATGTTCTCGGCCATTACCTTCTCGGGGATCCCGAGGTCGGCGGCGATCCGGCTGTACCGGGCGTAGCCCGCGGAGTGGCAGCTTACACAGTAGTTGACGAACGTGCGCGCGCC
>CAZTPK010000414.1:0-2716 GCA_964614765.1 uncultured Gammaproteobacteria bacterium | reverse complement strand
GGCGAAGGCGTCCAGGGCCTCGCGCAGGATGTGGCGAACGTGGTTCGCCATGGCCAGCACGTTGATGTAATAGGCCTTCGGACTCTCGTTCTCGATCAGCCGCAATACCATGCGGCTGATCTTCGCCGCCTCGTCGCCGACGCGTTCCAGGTCGCGGATGATCTTGATGACGGCCAGCACCAGCCGCAGGTCGCTGGCGGCCGGCTGCCGCCGCGCAAGGATCTGCGTGCACTCCTCGTCGATGTTCACTTCCAGCGTGTTGACCTTGAAGTCGTTGGTGCTGACTTCGTCGGCCAGTTCCGAACGCCGCTGCTGCAGGGCGTCGGTGGCCTTGGCCAGATGCTGCTCGACCAGCCCGCCCATGGTGAGCACCTTGGCGCGGATGTTCTCGAGTTCGAGTTCGAATTCCTGGGAAATATGGGCCGGCATCTGCATGGTACGCGCCTCCGTCTGGCTGATCGGGTCGCCGATCAGCCGTAGCGACCGGTGATGTAGTCCTCGGTCTGCTTCTCCTTGGGATTGGTGAATATCCGCCTCGTCGGACCGAACTCCACAAGGCTGCCGAGGTACATGAACGCGGTGTAATCCGATACGCGCGCCGCCTGCTGCATGTTGTGCGTGACGATGATGATGGTGTAGTTCGATTTCAGCTCGTAGATGAGCTCCTCGATCTTCAGCGTCGAGATGGGATCCAGCGCCGAACACGGCTCGTCGAGCAGCAGAACCTCCGGCTCGATGGCGATCGCGCGCGCGATGACCAGGCGCTGCTGCTGGCCGCCCGACAGTCCGAGCGCGTTGTCGTGCAGCCGGTCCTTCACCTCGTCCCACAGCGCCGCGCTCTTCAGCGACCGCTCGACCACGCGATCGAGTATGCGACGCTTGTTGATGCCCTGAAGCCTCAGGCCGTAGGCCACGTTCTCGTAGATGGATTTGGGGAAGGGGTTGGGCTTCTGGAACACCATGCCGACACGCCGCCGCAAGTCGGCGACGTTGACGGACTTCTCGTAGATATTCTGGCCGTGCAGCGCGATCGATCCTTCGACGCGCACGTTGTCATAGAGATCGTTCATCCGGTTGAAGCAGCGCAGCAACGTGGACTTGCCGCAGCCGCTGGGACCGATATAGGCCGTCACCCGCTTCTCCGGGATATCCATGCTGATGGACTTGAGCGCCTGCTTCGAGCCATAGAACAGGTCGAGGTTCTCGACCGTCAGACAGGCCCTTGTCTCGCCCGCGGTCTCCCGGGCGAAGCTCTCCAACGCACCGAGTTCAACCGCGTGGGTCGGAGCCTCGCCGGCGCCGTGGCGCGGCCGGTTCTCGTTGTTGTCAGTCAAGGCGACGTCCTCAGCTTTCAGCTGCATTGTACTTCTCCCGCAGACGGTTGCGAATTCGGATCGCGGTCAGGTTGAGCACGACGATTACCAGGACCAGCAGAAACGCCGTGGCGTAGACCAGGGGGCGTGCGGCCTCGACGTTCGGACTCTGGAAGCCGACGTCGTAGATGTGGAATCCGAGGTGCATGAACTTGCGATCCAGGTGCAGGAACGGATAGTTCCCGTCCAGCGGCAGGGACGGGGCAAGCTTGACCACGCCGACGAGCATCAGTGGCGCGACCTCCCCGGCGGCGCGGGCGACAGCCAGGATGACGCCCGTCATCATGCCCGGCGTGGCCATCGGCAGCACCGTGCGCCAGAGCGTTTCCGCCTTTGTCGCGCCCAACGCGAGACTGCCCTCGCGTATGGACTTCGGTATGCGGGAAAGTCCCTCCTCCGTGGCCACGATGACGACGGGCACCGTCAGCAGCGCCAGCGTCAATGACGACCACAGCAGTCCCGGCGTACCGAAGGTGGGCGCAGGCAGCGCCTCCGGATAGAAGACCTCGTCGATGCTGCCGCCCAGGAAGTAGACGAAGAATCCGAGGCCGAACACGCCGTAGACCACCGACGGCACGCCGGCGAGATTGTTGACCGCGATCCGGATCGTGCGCGTGAACGGTCCCTGCCTCGCGTACTCGCTCAGATAGACGGCCGCCATCACCCCGAACGGCGTGACCATCACCGCCATGATGATGACCATCAGCACCGTGCCGAATATGGCCGGGTAGATCCCGCCTTCGGTGTTTGCCTCGCGCGGATCGTCGGCGACGAACTCCCAGAACTTGCTGAGGAAGAACAGCACCCGTTCGAGGAACCCCATCGCATTGGGCTCGTAGGCGCGAACGATCTTCTCGAACGGCACGTCGACCTCGGCGCCGTCGATGGTCTTCATCAGCAGCGAATCGCGCTTGATGTCCGCATAGAGCTTGCCCAGCAGATCGGTAAGCGCCGTGTACTCCGCCTCCAGCGACTTGCGCTCCTCGTCGAACGCGGCGCGCGCGCTCGCCGCCAGCGCGCCGCTCGCCTCGGCCTTGCGCTCCGCCCGGCGGAGCTGCTCGAGACGATAGTTCACCGCACCGATGCGGTCCTTCTCTATGTCGCGGATCTCGGCCTTGATCGCCGCGCGCCGCTCGAGACGCGAGGCAAGCTCGGATCTCAGCGTCGCGCCGGCCTCTACGGTGTTGCCGTTCTCCTTGAGTGCCAATGGAAAGCCGATGAAGTTGCCCCACTCCTCGCGCTCCAGTTCGAGCACGTTCTCGGGGTACTCCTCATTGCGGATGTCGTGGCGCACGTACCAATGGAAATCGGCGCCGGTCAGGTCGCGATTGCCGGTCTTGATG
>CAZTPK010000413.1:0-2739 GCA_964614765.1 uncultured Gammaproteobacteria bacterium | reverse complement strand
GGCAAGAAGAAGCCCGAGGAGATGGCGCAGCAACGCGGCGCCTTCGTCGAAGGGGCCATGAAGAACGGACTCCAGGAGCACACCGCCCACGAGCTCTTCGACCTGATGGAGAAGTTCGCGGGTTACGGCTTCAACAAGTCGCATGCCGCCGCCTACGCGCTGGTCGCCTACCAGACCGCGTGGCTGAAGGCGCACTACGGCGCGGAATTCATGGCGGCGGTGCTTTCCTCCGACATGGACGACACCGACAAGGTGCGTGAGCTGATCAAGGACTGCCGGCGCATGGGGATCGCCGTGCTGCCGCCCTCGGTCAACAGCTGCCGCTACCGCTTCACCGTCGCCGACGCGAAGACCATCCGCTACGGTCTGGGTGCGATCAAGGGTGCCGGCGAGTCGGCCACCGAGGCGATCGTGAAGGAGCGCGAGGAGCGCGGCGCCTACGCCGATCTCTTCGATCTCTGCCGCAGGGTCGACAAGCGCGTCAACCGCCGCGTGCTGGAGGCCCTGGCGCGCGCCGGCGCACTCGACGGGCTGGGTCCGAGCCGCGCAAGCATCCTCGCGAGCCTCGACCTCGCACTGCAGCTCTCGCAGCAGGAAGACAGGGCTCGCGACGCCGGCATGGCTGATCTGTTCGGCGCGCCGACTGCGGCGCAGGGGGAAGGGGCCCCGGCGGTGAATTTCCTGCAGGCTCCCGAGCCGCCATTGCGCGAGCGCCTGCTGGCGGAGAAGGCCGTGCTCGGCTGGTCCCCGGGCGGTCATCTGATCGACGAGTTCGCCGAGGAGGTGGCACGCCTGAACGTCTCGCCGCTGGCGGGACTCAAGCCCGGCCGGCGCCGCGTGGCGGGGATCGTCGAGGATCTGCGCGTGCGCCCGAGCCGGCGCGGCCGCATGGCCATCGTCGTGCTGGACGACGGCACGGCCAGCACCGAGGTCACCGTCTATTCCGAGCTGCTGCAGTCCGCCGGGGAGGCGCTGGCCAGGAACGAGCTGGTGGTGATGGAGGGCGAGTACGGGGAGGATCGTTTCAGCGGCGAGCTCGGCCTCGTCGCCGAGAAGATCTGGAGCCTGGAGCAGGCCCGCCGCGAATTTGCCCGCGCGGTGATGCTGCGGCTGGAACCCGCCGATTTCCGCAACGGCCTCGTCCACGAGCTGCAGGAGATCTTCGACGGCGCCACGCGTGGGCGCTGCCCGGTCCTGGTGGAGTATCGCCACGGGCTGGCGGATGCGCGGCTGCGCCTGGGGGAGATCGCCATCGTGCCCAGCGCCGCTACCCTCGGACGGCTGCAGTCGCGCCTGGGTCCCGCCAACGTCTGGGTGGAGTATTGAGGCAGTGGCGCCGCGGCGCCGAAGGCCCCCGGCCGCGCGCGAAATCCGTCGTGCGTCCAATGGCTTGTCGACGTCTTGTGCAGACCGTTGGCAGCCAGTACCTTATGCACCCCACCACGCCCGAACCGGTGCCGGATGAATCTGAACTTCCTGGATTTTGAACAGCCGATCGCCGAACTTGAGGCCAAGATCGAGGAGCTGCGATACATCGGCAACGACGCCGACCTCAACATCACCGACGAGATCACCCGGCTGCGGGCCCGCTCGCAGGAGCTCACGCGCACCATCTTCTCCAACCTGACCGCGCACCAGATCTCGCGCCTGGCGCGTCATCCGCAGCGCCCCTACACGCTGGACTACGTGCAGCGGGTCTTCACGGATTTCGAGGAGCTGCACGGCGACCGCGCCTTCGGGGACGACCCCGCGATCGTCTGCGGCCTGGCGCGCATTGAGGGCATGCCGGTGGCGGTTATCGGTCATCAGAAGGGGCGCAACACCCAGGAGAACATCCTGCGCAACTACGGCATGGCCAAGCCCGAGGGCTATCGCAAGGCGCTGCGCCTGATGAAGCTCGCCGAGCGTTTCCGCCTGCCGCTCGTGACGCTCATCGACACCCCGGGCGCCTATCCCGGCATCGCCGCCGAGGAGCGGGGACAGAGCGAGGCCATCGCGCGCAACCTTTACGAGATGTCCGGCCTGCGGATACCGATCATCGCGTGCGTGATCGGCGAAGGCGGCTCCGGCGGCGCCCTTGCCATCGGTATCGCCGATCGGGTCATCATGCTGGAGTACAGCACCTATTCGGTGATCTCACCGGAGGGCTGCGCCGCCATCCTCTGGAAGAGCGCGGAAAAGGCCGGCGACGCGGCCGAAGCCCTCGGCCTGACCTCCTCGCGACTGCTCGAGCTGCGGCTGGTAGACCAGGTGATCCCCGAGCCGCTCGGCGGCGCGCACCGGGACGTCGATGAGACCGCGGCGCGGCTGAAGGCGGCCCTGCTCGAGGGCATCGGCGAGCTGAAGCGGATCCCCGCGCAGAAGCTCGTCGAGCAGCGCTACGATCGGCTGATGCGTTACGGCCAGTTCGGGCGCGGTTAAGGCCGCGGGACGTGCCCGCACGGGACGCGAGCCCGTCGCTGCGCAGCCTGGTTCGCGAGGCGCTCGCCAGGCTGCCGCCTTCCCACGACTCCGCGCTGGCCGTGGCCTACAGCGGCGGGCGGGATTCCACCGTGCTGTTGCACCTCCTGCGGGAGATCTCCGCACCGGCCGCCCTCCGCGCGATCCACGTACACCACAACCTGCATTCCCAGGCGGAGCGCTGGGCGGATCTCTGCGCCAGGCAGTGCGCGCAGTGGGATGTCCCTCTGGAGCTGCTGCGCGTCGACGCGCGCGCGCCGCGCGGGGAGAGCCCGGAGG
>CAZTPK010000412.1:0-2741 GCA_964614765.1 uncultured Gammaproteobacteria bacterium | reverse complement strand
CCCTGCATGAGCAGAACCGGGATCTCATCAGCGTCGGCGCCTACAAGGCCGGTCCGAACCCGGACCTGGATCGCGCCATTGCGCTGCTGCCGCACATGCGCGCGTTCCTGCGCCAGGACATGCGCGAGAAGGTCGCCATGCCGGAGAGCCTCGCGCAGCTTCACGCTCTCATCGAAGCGGGCAGGGCGGGCTGATCGATGGCCGGGAAGAAAAAGCGCATGGACACCGTGCTGTGGCTGGCCGCGCAGTCCGAGCGTGCCGCCGCGGAGCGCTTGCTCGCGAGCCGGCGCGAGGTCGACGACCTCTCGCAGAAGCTCGCACAGCTGCAGGCGGGCCGCTCAGAGTACCTCTCGAGGCTGGCAAGCGGTACGACGATGGGAGTCGCGCAGATGCGCGAGCTGCGCAACTTCGTCAGCAAGCTCGACATCGCCATCTCGCAGCTGCAGCAGCAGCTGGCGCACAAGCAGAATCTCAACGATCAGCACCGCGAGCATTGGCAGGGACAGAAGCGCAGGCAGGACGTGCTGGGAAACATCGCCGATCGCTACCGTCGCGAGGAGGCGCGCGCGGTGGAGAACAAGGTGCAGCGGGAGATCGACGATCGCCGTCCGCTGTCGGACGCCGGCGAGCGGTAAGCAGCGAACGGGCGGTTGCGGGGATCAGGCCGGGGCGTGAGGGCGACCATGCCGGCGCCAGCCCGCAGTCACGCATCGACGACGGTCATTCAGCGCGCCGCCATCAGCTGCTGAAGCCGCACTTGCGCATCTCTTCGCGTACGTAGGAGCTGAAGCGGGCGGAATCGGCCTCGCGGACGTGGTCCATGGACCACAGTGCCGCACATTCGAAACCGTACTGGACGAACCGGCGCACGTATTCCTTGGCGTCGGCCCGAAGCCTCCACGCGTTCATCTCGATGATGGTGGCGCTCATGGCGTCCTCCTCGCGCGCCACACGCGGCGCGCCTGTCGATCGGGTTTTCGGCCGCGTGGCGTGGAGGTTTAGTGTCCACAGCCAGGTCCCACGGCGGCGGGCGATACCGGAGGGACGTCGGTGCCCACGGCCGGCCGGCCCGGCTGCCCGAGGCGGCGTCGAGGCCGAGTTCATGGCATAGCGGTTGCTGAGCACGGCTGACAGATTTCACCGTCGTCGCCGAGGAAGCCGCCATAACATGTCCGCCGCCATCAATGCCGCTAGCGCTACACGCACCGAGGTAGCGAGCCCCCGCGCCGCCGGCCAGTCCTCCGGCAATGCGTCACAAGAACCGCGCGGCCGCGAGTTCTCCGACGTGCTGCGCGACACTTCCGCCAACTCCCGGACTGACAAGGCAAATTCCACCGCGCAGGAGGACTCGCCGGCCGCCGCGCCGTCCCGGGACGAGCCCGCGCAGGCCCGGACGGAGACGGGTGAGACCGGCATGAAGGAAAGCGCCTCCGGGGAGGCGGCCGTGGCGAGCGAACCCCTCGCCGATACGTCGGCGGCCGATGCGGCCGTGCAGGCCGGCAACGAATTGCCGCCATGGCTGAACCTCATCGTCGAACCTTTGCCGGCCAATACGCCGCAGGCCACCGCTGCGGCGGCAACCGTGAGCGCATAGGTCCAGATGTCAGGCGTGCTGAACGAACTCGATCCAGCCGCCCCGGCCGTCGCACGCGGCGCGACAGGCACGCCGCCGGCGAACCTGATTGCCAACACCGCCGACGCGGCGCAAAGCGGTGTCATCGCCGGCAGGGCTGGCAGCCAGACTGCATTCACCGCGCCGGCGGTGAACGACGCGCGCGGCAACGTCGCGATCGAGCAGTTGAAGCTGAGTTCATCCGCCGGCGGTTTCAGTACCGAACTCGCCACGCTGGTGGCCGGCGAGAGCGCCAATGCGAACACGGGCGACCGTGCGGCCGCGGCGATGACGCGGATCGATACGGCACTCACGCTGGCGCCATCGGCGCCGGGGTCCGCCTCAGCCACTCAAACCACGCCGACACCGACAGCTGCCACGACCACCACGACCATCCCGCTGCCCCTCAATCATCCGCAGTGGCAGGAGGCCTTCGCCTCGCGCGTGGCATGGCAGGTCAAGGATGGATTGCAGCAGGTCAACGTGGCGATCAACCCGCCCGAGCTGGGGCCGATCGAGGTGCGCATGAGCCTGCAGGACGACAAGGTCAGCGCGCAGTTCGTCACCGCGCACCATGCCGTGCGGCAGGTGATTGAAGACGCCATGCCGAGGCTGCGCGAAATGCTCTCGCAATCCGGTCTGAATCTGGCCGACGCGAACGTGTTCCAGCAGGCGCCCGGACGCGACGGTCACGCCCAGCAGTTCGCTGGCGGCACCGCGAACGCCAGGGGCAACGAGCGCGCCGGCGTGGAGGAGGACGTGGCCTCGCACGCCGCGGCGACGCTGCGCGTGGGTCTCGTCGACGCCTACGTCTGACGGCTGCGGGGTGGTCCGGGCCCGCAGCGCCGCGAAGCGCTCCCGGCAGTTTGCATGGATGCGGGCCGTGTCGTGGCGGTTCCACGCATCCATCCGGCCCCTCCCCCAAGGCCACGCACGATACGCGGCGTCGCGGTCGCCCCAGGCGCGCCGCAACGAATCTCCGGACGGCCCGCCTGTCAGGCGGGACCCGTGGCCAGCAGCGGTTTGACGACCTCCGCCACCGCATTGCCAAGGGTGTGGTGCTGCTCCGGGTCCAGGTGCACGCCATCGACACTGCTCGAGGTGATGACGCTGCCGGCGTCGACCTCGC
>CAZTPK010000411.1:0-2744 GCA_964614765.1 uncultured Gammaproteobacteria bacterium | reverse complement strand
CGCTCCCGACCGGGCGTGGGATCGCAGTGTCAGGCCGGGTATTGCGGCCTCGCTCCGCGCCGGCCGTCGCCGCTGGTGAGCAGGCTCGCCGCCACCGAGACAGCGATGATCGTAAAGACGATGCCCAGTGCCACGCTGACGGGGATCTTGTAGACGTCCAGGAGCAGCATCTTCACGCCTATGAACATCAGCACGATGGCCAGCCCGTATTTCAGCAGGTGGAAGCGATCGGCCACGTCCGCCAGCAGGAAATACATCGCCCGCAGGCCCAGGATCGCGAAGATGTTGGAGGTGAACACGATGAAGGGATCCGAGGTCACCGCGAATATCGCCGGTATGCTGTCGACCGCGAAGATGAGATCGGTCAGCTCCACGAACACCAGCACCACCAACAGCGGCGTCGCATAGCGCAGGCCGTTCCGAACCACGACGAATTTCTCGCCGTGGTACTCCTCGGTCATGCGCACATGCCCCCGGATCCACTTCAGGAGGGGGTTCTGGGACAGGTCGGGCTCCTGATTCGCGAACACCAGCATCTTCACGCCGGTGAACACCAGGAAGGCGCCGAACAGGTAGAGGACCCAGTGGAACTTCGCCAGCAGCAGCGCGCCGATGAAGATCAGCACGGCGCGCATGACGATGGCCCCGAGTACGCCGTACATCAGCACGCGCTTCTGGTACTCCGCCGGCACGGCGAAGAAGCTGAAGATGGTGATCCACACGAAAACGTTGTCGACCGCGAGCGACTTCTCGATGAGATAGCCCGTGAGATACTCCAGGGCCTTTACGTTCGCGGCCTCGCGCCCGAACTGCGCGTCGACGTGCCACCACAGCCATCCGCCGAAGGCCAGTGCGACGGCCACCCAGACCAGCGACCAGCCGAGCGCCTCGCGCACGCCCACCCTGTGGCTGCCCTGGGCGCGCAGCAGCAGAAAATCGACCGCGAGCATGACGATGACCAACACCGAAAAGCTCAGGTAAAGCAGCGGCGAACCGAGACTGTGTTCCATGGCGGCGTGTACTCGTGCGACGGGTGGCTCGTTGGATCGCGGCACCGGGGCCACTGCCAAGTATCGACGGGATGGAGGGATCGCAGAAACTGATATTGCTCGTTGAATGATCGGCTTTTACGATGTTTTGAACTTCGCATTTTCCGTCTTCCTGCGCTCATAATACAAACAGTCGACGAATCCGCCACGTCGCGCGCAGGCGGGGGAAGAAGACGGTGAGACACCTCAACTACAAGCATCTGCACTACTTCTGGGTGGTCGCCAAGGAAGGCGGCATCGCCAATGCCTCGAAGGTCCTGTTCCTCACCCCGCAGACCATCAGCGGCCAGCTGAGCGCGCTGGAGGAGCAGGTCGGGGAGAAGCTCTTTGCCCGCCAGGGCCGGCGGCTGCAGTTGACCGACGTCGGGCGCCTGATCTTCCAGTACGCCGACGAGATGTTCCGGCTCGGCACCGAACTGAAGGACGTGCTGTCCGGCCGCCTGCCGGGCGGCGTGCAGGCATTCACGGTCGGGGTCTCGGATGCCGTGCCCAAGATCCTCGCCTACCGGCTGCTCGAACCGGCGCTGCACCTGGAGCAAAAGCTGCGCGTGGTCTGCCACGAGGGCCGGTTCGACGAACTCCTGGCGCAGCTGTCCGTGCACAAGCTCGATCTCGTCATCGCCGACGCGCCCGTCTCCCAGGGTCTGCACCTGAAGGTCTACAATCATTCGCTCGGCGACAGCGGCATCAGCTTCTTCGCCGCGCGCAAGATCATGCAGCGGCTGAAGGGCCGGTTCCCGCAATCGCTCGACGGCGCGCCGATACTGATGCCCGGAACCAACTCCAACCTGCGACGGATGCTTCAGCAGTGGCTGGAGCAGGAGGAGATACGCCCGCAGATCGCCGCGGAGTTCGAGGACTCCGCGCTCATGAAGGTCTTCGGCGAGGCCGGGGTCGGCGTCTTCGCGGCGCCCACCGCGATCGAGAGGGAAGTGATGCGCCAGCACGACGTGCAGGTCATCGGCCGCACCGAGGAGCTGCGCGAGCAGTACTACGCGGTGTCCGCCGAGCGCCGGATCAAGCACCCGGCAGTGCTCGCCATCAGCGAGGCCGCGCGCCGGCGATTCAGCATCTGAACAGCAGAGGGGAAATGGCGGCCACGACCCGGGCGCCGTTGCGGTCACGGGGCCGGCGCGCCTCGATGCCGAGCGTAGTAGCGGAGAACTTGGCGCGACATCACGGCAGCGCGGAGAACAGGGTGTCCCGCGAGCGGTAGCCGGACCCGCGACCGGAGGGGCGCGCGCCGACCCGGATATCCGCTCTGCCATTCAAGGCCCCCGCGCCCGCGGTTCGCGCGGCAACCGGCGCCGCGGATCAGTTCAGCACGGAGTACAGCCGGCTGCGGTATTGCTTGACGAGCGGACCGGCGCCGCCCAGCAGGGCGAAGACCTCCACCATCGCCTTGCGCGCGGCATCGTCGCCGAATTTCCGATCGCGGCGCACGACGCTCAGCAGGTACTCCAATCCCACCTCGTGCGCCCCCTCCAGGGCGCTGCGTATGCCGAGCAGGTATTCCGCCTCGCTGTCCTTCGGATCGCGTTCCAGGCGTCCCAGCAGCGTCGCGGTGTCGGGCGCGCCGGCAACGAGGCGGCCGAGGCGTATCGCGGCCAGCAGCCGGTCGGCATCGGCCTCCTTGAGGCGATCCTCGGAAAGGTCCTTCAGCGCCGTCTCGGCCGCCGCATAATCACCCTCGGC
>CAZTPK010000410.1:0-2752 GCA_964614765.1 uncultured Gammaproteobacteria bacterium | reverse complement strand
CCCGCGGCGCCGGCGCCGGAGGACAAGGCGCGGGAGCAGGGGCCGCTGCCGGAGCTGGAGACGGTGCGTACGCGGCCGGAGCCCGAGGGGCTGGAGTTCTGAACGAGGCGACGATGAAGGCGTGGGCAATCTGCAATCAGAAAGGCGGTGTGGGCAAGACCACGACGACGGTGACGCTCGGCGGTCTGCTGGCCGCGGAGGGCAAACGTGTCCTGCTGGTCGACCTCGACCCGCACGGCTCGCTCACCAGCCATTTCGGCCACGACCCCGATGCGATCGAGGGCAGCGTCTACACGCTGTTCGAGCGCGCCGCCGGCGGGGTGCACGTGCCGCTCGCCGCGATGCTGGCGCGCACGCGGTTCAACGGACTGTATCTGCTGCCGGCGTCCACGGCGCTGGTGTCGCTGGACCGCCAGTTCGGCGCGCGCGACGGCATGGGGCTGGTGCTCGCGCGCGCTTTCGGACAATGGGGGCTGCAGTTCGATCACGTCCTCATGGACTGCTCGCCGACCCTGGGCATACTGATGGTGAACGCACTGGCCGCGAGCGACAGGGTGATCGTGCCGGTGCAGACGGACTTCCTCGCGCTCAAGGGACTGGAGCGCCTGATGCACACGCTCGCCATGATCGAGCGCTCGCGCCGACGGCCGTTCGCCGTCACCATCGTGCCGACGATGTACGACGCGCGCACGCGCGCGGCGGAAGAGGGACTGCGGCACCTGCACGCTTGCTATTCCGCGCAGCTCTGGCACGGCGTGATCCCGATCGACACCCAGTTCCGCAACGCAAGCCGCGCCGGCATTCCCATGTCGCACTATGCGCCTCGCTCCGCGCGCGGACTGCAGGCCTATGCGGCGCTGCTCGAATCACTGCGCATGGCCGACGGCGAGATGGCGGAACACAGGGCGGCGGCGCGACAGCCATGAGATCGACTCCGACCCGGCTGCTCGACCCGCTCGAGGCGCTGACGGGCTATCTCGAAAGCCTGGTCCGCGACGCACCCGCGGGCGCCGCGGAGACCGCGTCGATCACGCCCGTCGAGACGCCGGCGGCGGCGCAGCCGCCAGCGAGCATCGTCACGCCGCCCGCCGTACCGGCGGACCCGGGGCGATGCGCCGTGATCCGGGTCGGCGACCTGCGGCTGGCCCTGCCGCTGACCGAGCTCTGCGGGATCCGCCGCCAGGCACAACGGCCCTCGCGGCTGCCGGGTCAGCCGGCATGGGTGCTCGGCATTGCCGGGGCGTCCGGCGACCGCGTCCTGGTCGTGGATGCGGCGATGCTGATGGCGCGCGGCGGCGTGCCGGGGGAATACCCCGATCTGCACCTGGTCACGATCGCCGCCGGGCGCTGGGCGCTGGCCTGCAATGGCGTGGAGAGCACGATCTCGATCGCCGCCGGAGCAGTGCGGTGGCGCGAGCGGCGCGAGGAGGACCCCTGGTTTGCGGGGGTGGTCGCGGACGAGCTCTGCACCCTCATCGACGTGCCGGCGATGGTTGCGTGGCTCGAGGCGAGGGTCACCGCCCCCCCGCAAGCAACGCTGTGAGTGCGTGGCACGGAGAATGCTTTTCGAATACCAGGGGCCGGGCCGCGTGTCCATCCCTTGACGCACACCTCCCGGAGACCATCCGGGGCGTCGCGCCGTAATCGACAGAACAATCCTATACGCTGGAGAGTACAGACATGGGAGCTATCAGGGCACAAGCGGTGGCACAGGATCCGGTCCTGCGCTGGGTCACCTTCCGGCTCGGCGACGAGACCTATGGCATCAACGTGATGCAGGTTCAGGAAGTCCTGCGCATGACCGAGATCGCGCCGGTTCCGGGCGCGCCGCACTACGTGCTCGGCATCATCAACCTGCGCGGCAACGTGGTGACGGTGCTGGACACGCGCACGCGCTTCGGCCTGGAGCCGAAGGAGACCGACGACGCCACGCGCATCGTGATCATCGAGACCGACGGCCACATCGTCGGCATCCTCGTCGACAGCGTCGCCGAGGTCGTGAACCTGCGCGCCTCGGAGATCGAGACCGCCCCCAACGTCGGCAACAGCGAGAGCTCGCGCTACATACAGGGCGTGTTCAGCCGTGACGGCGACATCCTCATCCTGGTGGACGTCAACAAGCTGTTGTCGGCCGAGGAGTGGGGAGAGGTCGCCTCCTACTAGCGCGCTGGAATGGCGGACGTCCGCGACATCGCCGGAACGCACGCTGTGAGGCCCGCGCGGCTGAACAGCGCGGAATCCGCGAATCGCAGGGCGCCGCGACTGCCGCCACGCGAGCAGGACCGGCGCGGCAAGCGCGAGCGGGAGCAGCCTGCGCCCGATGACGAACACCGGCTCGACGAGTACGTCTGAGGTCATTCTCCATGTCTGATCTGATGTTGCAGTTGCTCTGCCTTGCCGCGTGGCTGGTGACGGTGCCCTACCTGTATCGCCAGGCCCGGCAGATCCAGGCGCTGCGCGGGCAGCTCGCCGCCTACATGAGCATGCGCGAGAAGACCGCCGGGGAGTACCAGCGCACGGTGGATGCGCTCATGGATTGCAGCCGCGGACTGAATGCCACGCTGCACGAGCACGATCGGCGCCTGCGGCAGCTCTCCAGCCGCCAGGAACAGCTCTCCACGCAGGACAGCGCCGGCACCGCGCGCTATCGCGAGGCCGTCGACCTGCTGCGCCGCGGCGCCGACGAGGAGGACCTCATCGGCACCTGCGGGCTCTCCCGCGGCGAGGCTCATCTTATCGCGCACCTGGAGCG
>CAZTPK010000409.1:0-2752 GCA_964614765.1 uncultured Gammaproteobacteria bacterium | reverse complement strand
CAGTCCAACCATGGGCCAGGTGCTGGCCCGAGAGACGGGTAACAGACGGGCGACGGTTCAACATGGCGCAGACGCTAGACATCTCCGGCTCGCAGATCAACGGGGCCCGCGATTATCAGGAAGATGCTTTTCTGATCACAACCATCGGCGGCAGTGACGAGAAGGATTCGGCGTCGCTGGTCATCGTCGCCGACGGCATGGGCGGGCACGCCGCCGGCAACGTCGCCAGCAACATGGCGGTGCAGACCTTCAACAAGCACGTCACCTCCCACTTCCCCACCAACGACGTGCCGGCGATGCTGCAGGACGCCGTACGCGCCGCGAACGCCTCGATCACCGACACCGTACGCGAGACCCCGGCGCTGCGCGGGATGGGCTGCACGCTGGTCGCCGCGCTGGTCGTGGACCAGAAGCTTTACTGGATCAGCGTCGGCGACAGCCATCTCTACCTGCTGCGTAGCGGCACCCTGGAGAAGAAGAACGTCTGCCACAGCTACGGCGGCTTTCTCGATCGCATGGCCGCGGCCGGCCGGCCGGTGGAGCCGGAGGCCGGCTTTTCCCGCAATATGCTGATGAGCGCGCTCTCGGGAGACGAGATCGCCGAGGTCGATTGCCCTGACGAACCGTACGCGCTGCAGCCCGGGGATCGGATCATCATGTCCACCGACGGTCTGGATTCGCTCAATGCGGCCAAGATCCTGTCCTACTCCGACGGCGCCAAGGGCGCGCGCGAGTTCGTGTCGGCGCTCCTGAAGGGTGTCGAGGAAGCGGCGATCCCGCGCCAGGACAACACCACCGTCGTGGTCATCGACCTGCCCGGACGCGGTGAGCGCACCGCCAACGGCAAGCCGGTACTGAAAGACGTCGTGGCCGAGGGCCGTACTGCGGAGCGGGCGGCCGGCGCCGCCAGCGGCCCCGCCGAGTTCGTCAGCACGCCGGTCCCCGAACCGGCCCCTGCGCCGCGTCCGATCCGGCGGGCGGCCAAGCGCACCGACCCGCGCGACGCCTACCTGCGTCCCAGCCGCTGGCCGCTGGTATTGCTGCTGCTGGCGCTGGCCGGCGGCGGCGCCACCGCCTATCTCTACCGCGATCGGATCCTGGCCAACCCCAGCGTGGCCGCCCTGCTCGCCGGCCTCAGTGGGCCGACGACCACGACGATCACGCCCGCGCCGGAACCCGAAGCGGAGGAATCGTCGCCCGCGCCCGCCTCGACCGTGCCGGAGCCGACGCCCGCCCCGGAGGCCGCGCCCCAAACGGAACCTGCAGTCACGACCGCGCCGCCTCCGCCGCCGCCGATCGAGGAGTTCCGCGACGGCAACGGACCGCCCATGGTGTGGGTGCAGGGCGGGAGCTTCGAGATGGGCAGCGCGGGAAGCTGGCCGGAGCCGACCGAGCATCCCCGTCACTCCGTGACCGTGCGCCGGTTCGCCATCAGCCGCACCGAGATCACCAACGCGCAGTACGCGCAGTTCCGACAGCCGCCGAACCCGTTCGGACTGGGCGACTCCGCACCTGTCTCCGGGATCAGCTGGAACGACGCCGTGGCCTACGCGCGCTGGCTGTCGGCACAGACGGGCGAGAATTATCGCCTGGCGACCGAAGCGGAGTGGGAGTACGCCGCCGCCGCCGGATCCGATCCGCAGTACTGGCACTGGGGACGCACACCGAAGCCCGGAATGGCGCACTGCTTCGGGTGCTCGCCGGACCTGAAGCCGGTCAAACCGGTCGACGTGGGCAGCTTTGGCGCCAACGCCTTCGGCCTTTACGACACCGCCGGCAACGTCGCTGAATGGGTGCAGGACTGCTACCTGCCGAATTACGACGGCGCGCCCACCGACGGCAGCGCCCGCGAGACGGACGGGTGCACCGAACGCGTGGTGCGTGGCGGCAGCTATGAGGTGCCGCCGAAATCGATACGCGCCGCCCGTCGCGACAAGTGGCCGGCCGCGCGCGGACATGAAAGCATCGGCTTCCGCGTCGTTCGCGAGGAATAGCGGGGGCGCGCGCTCATCGCTGCCCGCCGCGGTCGCTGTGCCCGAGTTCCATCGAAGGCGCGATCCGGTCCCGTATCAGCTGCTTGAGTTCCTTGGACTCCGGAAAGCGCCCCTCACGCTCGCGCGAGAACAGGAGCTCCCCGTCGAGGTAGACCTCGAACACGCCGCCGGTCCCGGGCACCAGCGCGAGCTCGCCCAGCAACTCGCCGAAGGTCATCAAGAGCTCCTGCGCCAGCCAGCCGGCGCGCAGCACGAAGCGGCACCGGGTGCAATACCGGATCGCCACGCGTGGGCCCTGTCCATGCATCGCTTACGCCTCCGCTCGGCGCCTTGCGCCTCTCGTGGGAGCGACGATGGCACGCCCCCCGGGCGCTGACAAGGGCAGAGGGAAAAAATGGAAAGCGTTGTCAATTGCGCCATCTACACGCCTCAGGGCCGGCGCGAACGCGACTGCACGGTCGAGGAGATCAGCGACGTCCTGCCGAAGACCGAGGGGTTCGTCTGGATCGGCTTGCACGAGCCCGGCGAGGCGCTGCTCGGGAAGATCCGGGATTACACCAGCGCGGAGCACGCATTCTTGCTGAACGTCACGGTGCCCCACGCGCTGCGCCACGCGTTCACGTCGCTCTTCGAGTACGGCGTCCCGGAGCTCTTCCCGGAGCTGCGGATCGTGATGCTCGAGGCCGTCGGACCCGAGCGCTTCTTCCGGGCCTCCGACTTCTCCCACCCGGACCCCCTGCCCGGGCACGTCCCCGACC
>CAZTPK010000408.1:0-2752 GCA_964614765.1 uncultured Gammaproteobacteria bacterium | reverse complement strand
GGGCGGAGTTTCGCGGCGCGACGCGACGGCGAGGGGAACGTGTCGTATTACGAGGAGCGCCGCGACGGCCTGTGGCGGCTCGATGCATCGGCAGGCGGCGGGCAGACGGCTCTGGACGCCGGCGACCGGACCGATTCCCTCGACCCGGGGAGAAAGGTGCTCGGCTATCCGCTGCGGCCGGGCACGAGGTGGCGCGCCACGGAGCGGACCGTCACGCTGGAGAAGCACACGCCGCCGCACGGCAACCTCACGCGCCTGGAGGTGGCGCTCGAGCTCGTCTATCGCATCGACGCCGTGGACGAGACCGTCGTGGTTCCGGCGGGCCGGTTCGAGCGGTGCGTACGCGTGCACGCCGAGGGCGAGGCGAGCCGCGAGGTCGGCCTTTACATCGGGGCGATGGACGTTCGCGTGGAGGTCACGCGCTGGTATGCGCCTGGCGTGGGGCTGATCAAGGCCGTGCGCCGCGAGAGCACTTCGGAGCCCACCCTCCCCTTTGGCGAGTACACGCTGGTGCTCACGCGCCTGCGGCGCTGACCCGCGGCCACCGCGGTCGACCGTCCCCATCCACCCCAGGCGGCCGGAACGGCGAGCCAGGGATCCGGCGCTGCGCTTTGTGCGCGCGATCACGGGACGCGCGCGGCGGTTCGGCCACGCTAGGCGCCAACCCACGGGCCCGAACCGGCCCCCACGGACGAACCCGACGAAGGGAGAACAGCGTGGACACTTGCCGTCGCGCGGGCACATCCGTCGCCCGGGCATCGAGGCGACCGATACGCGCCATCATCGTGACGCTCGTCGCGGCCACCGTGGCCGCGCTCATGGCGGGCATGCCTGCGCACGCCGTGCAGTACCAGATCGTCTACGTGCCCGTCACGATCCTCGTCAACGGCAAGCCGGTGGTGATCCGCCGGCCGGTCGTGCGGCCGGTGCCTGCGGAGGCGCCGGCGATCACGGTGCAGCCCGCCGACGCCACTGTCGCGGTGGGCGGATCGGCGACTTTCTCGGTGAGCGCGAGCGGCACGGCACCACTCACCTTCCAGTGGCGGCGCAACGGCGTGATCGTCGACGGGGCCTCGTCCTCCACGTACACCACTCCGCCGCTCGGCCTCCTCGACAACGGCGCCGTGTATTCGGTCGTGGTGAGCAATGCCGCCGGCAGCGCGACGAGCGCCGATGCCACGCTCACCGTGACGCCCAGCGCCGTCGCACCGACGCTCACCCGCACGGTGCTGCGCTCCGGCCTGAGCTCGCCCTGGGACCTCGCGTTCCTGCCGGACGGATCGATGCTGTTCACCGAGAAGTGCCGCGGGCTTTCGCTGCTGCGCGGCGGCGCGATCACGCGCCTGTTCGGCACCGCCGGATCCTCCCTGCTCGCCCCCGATCTGTTCTGCCAGGGGCAGAGCGGCATGCACGGCGTCGCCGTCGATCCGGATTTCGGCAACGGCAACCGCTACGTCTACGTCTACATGGCCTCCAACGCGAGCACGAATCCACGCGCCAACCGCATCGTGCGGCTGACGCTGAGTGCGGACCTGCAGACCGCGAGCGGCCGCGTCGACATCATCACCGACATCCCCTACAAGGACGTGGCCAATTCCTGGGGCGGCGCCGGCTCGCACAGCGGCGGGCGATTGCGCTTCGGCCCGGACGGTTATCTCTACGTCACCACCGGCGACAACCACAACGGCACGCTGCCGCAGGATCTGACGCGCCTGGGCGGCAAGGTCCTGCGCGTGACGCGCGCCGGCGGCGCCGCGCCCGGGAACAACTCGCCGGGCGATCCGCGCATCTACACTTACGGCCATCGCAACGTGCAGGGCATCGGCTTCCGGCCCGGCACCGGCCAGCCGTTCATATCCGAGCACGGGCCCGGACACAGCGACGAGGTGACGCCGCTGGTAGCCGGCGGCAACGGCGGCTGGGATCCGAAACCGGAGCCCGGGGTCTCCTGTGCCGACAACTACTGCGGCTATGTCTCCAACAAGCTCGATGGCACTCCCACGCCGATGACCGACTCGGGCAAGTTCCCCACGGCCATGCGTCCCTCGTGGAACAACAACGGCCGCTCCCAGGGCACCGGGCCGAGCACGTTTCTTAACGGCCCGCAGTGGAAGGCCTGGGACGGGCGGCTCGCGGTCGGCGTCATGGGCGACATGCGGCTCGACATACTGCAGATCGACACCGCCGGCACAATGACCGCCCGCACAACGGTCACCGGGCTGCCGTCGCAGCGAATGCGTTCGTTGGTGCAGGGCCCCGACGGCGCTCTCTACGTCGCGACGGACAGCGGCGAGATCTGGCGCCTGATGCCGAACTAGGCCGTCAGCGGCTATCCTTCCCTTCAGAACCCATTGGGGAGGAACCCGCCATGCCCGAATTCCGCCTGCCGCTTTCCGGCGACGTCATGCAAGCCATCAATCCGTGGAACTGGGTCTTCCGGCCCGCAGGCAGCCAGGTCGGTCTGGTCAACGTCTACATGGGGCACGCGGGCGACCCGGTGCTCGAACAGAAGATCCTCGACGACGTCGGCACCTACGGCCGGCAGCTCGGCCGGATCGGCGACGCGCTCGCGGTGATCATCAAACACATGGACAAGACCAGCCTCACCGATGAGGAGCATCGCGCCCTGCGCACCCTCATGCTGCAGCTCGAGCACGTCGATGCGATCAAGGAGGAGCGGCAGGCCGCCGTTCGAAAGGAATCCACCGACCCGGACGAGAGGCGCGGGCGCCGGGCGCACGCGCGCGCCGCC
>CAZTPK010000407.1:0-2761 GCA_964614765.1 uncultured Gammaproteobacteria bacterium | reverse complement strand
TGCAACGCGTTGGGGGGCATCGTGCGCAGCGAGCTGAAGTCGGACCCGACCGATGGGCACCTGTATCTGTTCATCAACAAACGTCGCGATCGGCTGAAGATCTTGCACTTCGAGGACGGCGGCTATTGGCTGCACTATCGCCTGTTGGAAGCGGGAACGTTTGAGGAGTTGGCCTCGCCCGATCCCACGCGTCCGCTGGAGATCGACGCGACGCAACTGGTGATGCTGCTTTCTGGCGTGTCGCTGCAGGGATCGGCACAGCGGCGCAAACGATTCGTGCGCGCGACCGGCGCGACGCGACACGAAGAGGCCGCTTGATCTCGGAGAGACTATTTTCACTTTTTTTCGCAGGATCACCAAAAGGGGGGTTGCGCGATTGGAGGAAATATGTACACTCGGCCGCCATGAACACGCCCGCCGACAGGACGTCACTTTCCCGAGCCGAATTGCTGGACGTGCTGCGTCTTCAGGAGATCGAACTCCAAGCCAACGAAACGGAACTGCAAGCGAAGGAGACGGAACTCGAATCGCAGCGGCAGCAGCTTCGCGAGCAGGACATCGCGCTGCAGACCAAGGACCAGACGATCGCGCAGCTCGAGCAGCAGAACCAGGAATGGGAGCTGGCCTATAACGAATTGGTCCGTCGTGCGTTTCGCCAACGGAGCGAACGGTATCTCGAGAATCCCGACCAACTGCGGTTGGATTTTGGCGACACGGCCGAGGCAGCAGATGCGGCGGCGGGGCTGGCCGACGCGGTCGAGGAGCTCGAGGTGACGGTCCCCTCGCACCGGCGTCGCCGACGGGTTTCCAAACGCGACGAAAGCCTGCCGGCTCACCTACCGCGGTACGAAGTGACGGCCAAGGTACCTGAGGAAGTCCAGCACTGTTCGACGCACGGCCCGCGGACGCTGTTGCCCGAATCGATGTGGGACAGGACCGAGACGCTGGAATTCCAGCGGCCCCAGCTGCGAGTACGCGTCACCAAGCATCCGAAGTACATCTGTGAGAAGGAGCCGGAGTGCGGTGTCCGCTCGCCCGAGCGCCCGGTGGGGATCGTGGAAGGGGACAAGTACGACAGCAGCGTCGCGGCCGAGATCATCACCGGCAAATATGGCTATCACCTGCCGCTGTATCGCCTGCAAGACTACTTCGCGGGGAGCGGCTGGACGCCCACGCGGAGTACGCAGAACAACATCCTGGCTCAGTGTCAGTTCATCCTGGTGCCGCTGCTGGCCTTCTACAAGCAGTGCGTGCAACAAGACAGTGTGGTGGGGTGCGACGACACGAGCGTGACGTTGCTCTATCCGAAGACGCTTCCGGCCTTCGACCTGAACGACGCCAAGGAGCGTCGGATCCACGAAGTTTACAGCAAGGCGTTGGAGAAAGGCGAACCGAGCATCACCGCCAAGATGTGGGCATACCGTGGGGTGACGGTGAAGCTGAACGTGTTCGACTTCACGGTCAGCCGCCACCGGGACGGGCCGGAACTGTTCTTTCAGGATTACCGAGGGGTTTTGCTGGGAGACTGTTGGTCGGGCTTCGAATCGATTGCCGTGGCATCCGGGGGCGCGATTGTGCGGGCGGCGTGCAACAGCCACGCGCGGCGCAAGTTCCGTCACGCCACCGCGTATCCGGACGAGGCGCAGCAATGGCTGCGCTGGTATCAGGAGCTGTACGACATCAACGATCGGGGCAAGTGGTTGTCGGACGATGAGCGTCTGGCAATGCGCCAGGCAGAAGCCAAGCCGATCTGGGACCGCATGGAACAATGGCTCGCCGACGCGCGGGAGCGGACATCGAACGTGATCCTCCCCAAGAGTGACTTCGGCAAGGCCTTGCAGTACGTGCGCAATCACTGGGTCGAGCTGCGGCGGTACCTCGACGACCCGAGAATCCCCATTGACAACAACGACACCGAGCAGCTGATGAAGCAGGTCGGGTTGGGCAGGAAAAACTGGCTCTTTGCGGGCAGCCTGGCGGGCGGCGAGCGCACGGCCGGCTTCCTGACCTTGGTCAGCAGCGCACTACGCAATGACCTGGACGTGTGGCTCTACGTCAAGGACGTGCTGGACCAACTGCTGGCGGGCAGCACCGACTACGAACCGTTGCTGCCCTGGAACTGGGCCCGGCAACATCCCGAGGCCATTCGGCAATACCGCGTCGAGGAGCGAGCCGATCGCTTCGCTCGTCAACAAGCTCGGCGGCAAGCTCGGCGTGCCTGTCTCGCTTGACGCCAATCCATCCCCGGGCCCCGGAGGTCTCCCCAGACCTCCGTGTGCCCGGCGTGATCACCCCGGGCTCCGGAGGTCCCCCGCCGGCCTACGCGAGCCCGCATTGTTCACGACCTACCGCACGAGCCTGTGGTGACCACGCCTATGAGGCCAAGCCCCGGGCGATGAAGTCCATTGGCGCAAGCCCACAGCGATCGGGCCGTTCCCTAACCCGTAGGGTCAGTGCCCATGTAACGACACACTTCCGGGCGACGGCTCCCAGGCGAATCGCAACTCTCCTCCAGACCAGGCTACCTCCCGAGGGCTTTCGTTCCACCTGTGCGCCTGACCGGCCGACCGCACCGCGTCGCGCGGCAGGTCGGCACGCGAACCTGGCCGCCGCCATCTCGTCCGGTCTCTGCCGTCGGTCTCCCACGTTCCGCCGTCACCCCCATCGTCGAGCCCCCATGACGCAATGGCCCTGGTGTACGCTTACATTGATACAGCCGCTGCCGATGTTCGGTCACTTCGAACAGTTTCTCCACCAATTC
>CAZTPK010000406.1:0-2767 GCA_964614765.1 uncultured Gammaproteobacteria bacterium | reverse complement strand
TCGAGGCCAACTTGGTCAAGGTGTCGCCTTTTTTGACCGTGACCAACATGCCCGCACCGTACCCGGGATGAACGCGCGCGTCCGCAAGCGCGTCGGTATCCTCATCTTCCCGGATGTGGAGGTGCTCGATTTCACCGGCCCGTTCGAGGTATTCACCCTCGTGCGGTTCAACGAGGAGCGCCGCTGGCAGGAGCAGTCGCCGTTCGAGGTCCTGCTGGTCGCGGAGACCGATGCGGAGATCCGGGCCAGCGGCGGCATGCGCGTGGCGCCCGACTGCACCATCGATGACTGCCCCCGGCTCGACATTCTCGTCGTGCCCGGCGGCTGGGGCACTCGCCGCGAGATCAACAACGATCGGCTGATCGCGTGGATCGCCGAGCGCGGCCGGCAGGTCGAGACCCTCTCCTCGGTGTGCACCGGCTCGCTGCTGCTCGGCAAGGCGCGGCTCCTGGACGGCAAGCCCGCGACGACGCACTACAAGGCCCTGGAGTGGCTGCGCGAATCGTTCCCGAGCGTGGAGGTGCACGGCGAGCAGAACGTCGTGGAAACCGACAACGGGCGGGTCCTCACCTCCGCCGGGATCTCCGCCGGCATCGACATGGCGCTGATGGTGGTGGCGCGGCATTTCGGCGAACCGATCGCGCGCGCCACGGCAAGGTTCATGGAATACCGCTATCCCGAGGACAATCGCCGGCACGTCGAGGCGGGCTGAGGTTCGCCCCGCCGATGGAACGTTCGGCTGCGGGGCAGTCCGACGGCGCGACCATGCGCCGCGGCGGAAACCCGGGCCGGCGGACCCGGCGCCGAACCGACGCCGGGCCGCGCGGGCGCGAGGCTCAACGGGTCTTCAGAAGATCGCGTATCTCCGTCAGCAGCGCGACGTCGGCCGGCGGTGCGGGGGGCGGCGCGGCCTCCTGCTTCCGCTTCAGCGTGTTGATCGCCTTGACCAGCATGAACACCGCGAACGCCACGATCACGAAGTCCAGGCACGTCTGTACGAACTTGCCCCAGTTCAGCGTCACCGCCGGCACGTCGCCGACCGCGTCCTTCAGCACGAATTTCAGATCGCTGAAATCCACTCCGCCGAGAATCAGGCCGATCGGCGGCATGACCACGTCATCGACGATCGAGGAGACGATCTTTCCGAACGCCGCGCCGGTGATGATGCCCACCGCCATGTCCACCGCGTTTCCCCTTACCGCGAACTCCTTGAACTCCTGCAGCATTCCCATCGATGTACCTCCGGTTGTCGTTGTCATCGGCTCGGCCTCGGCGCCCTCGCCGGCGACACTGGTTCCGGCGATGCCCCGCCCCGGCAGCGAGCCCTGTCGTCTCCGAATGCGGCGGGGTGGCGGACCGCGCTGTTCACACGCAGGCAACAGTCGGGATCGGACCAGCCGAGGCGTGCGCAGAATATCACCGCCATTGCGCGAAGACAGCCCCGCGGGCGTTAACCGCGCGCGGGCGGCGCGCTATGATGCGTGCCGATGATCAACGACCCTGATCACGTTCGTTGCCATGACGAATCCATTGCGTGAGCGCGTTCAGGTTCTCGCGGCCGATATCACCAAGCTGCGCGTCGATGCGATCGTCAACGCCGCCAACAACACCCTGCTCGGCGGCGGCGGCGTCGACGGCGCGATACACCGCGCGGCCGGCGCGGCCCTGCTCGAGGAATGCAGGTCGCTGGGCGGTTGCGACACCGGCGCGGCGAAGCTCACGCGCGGATACAAGCTGCCCGCGAAATTCGTCATCCACACCGTCGGTCCCGTCTGGGAGGGCGGCGCGCGCGGAGAACCGGAGTTGCTGGCCTCCTGCTATCGGAGCTGTTTCGAGCTCGCCCGTGAGCATCGCATCCGCACGCTCGCGTTTCCGGCCATCAGCTGCGGCGTCTACGGCTACCCGGTGCGGCACGCGGCGCGCATCGCAGTGGCCGAAACCCTGCGCGCGCTGGCGGCCATCGACACCATCGACGAGGTGACCTTCGCGTGCTTCGGCGAGGAGGTCTTCTGGGCCTACGAGCGCGCGCTGAATGCCGCCCTCTGAAGGCCCGCGCGAGACGACATCCGGCAGTGCTCGCGAGGAAGCGCTGGGAGCTGCCGATCCGGCCTTCGCCGCCGGCGGCGCGGGCCGCGTGAAGTCCGCCGGGTGCGTCCCTTGGCGACTGTATAATGGTGGAGCGCGCGATCGGGATACGGCGCATCGTGCGGGGAACAGGGGGACGGGCGGATGGAGCAGACGACGGCGGCACATGGCTGGGCGTACCTGGCCGGCTCCATCGCCTTCGAGGTGGTAGGCGCGGTGGCGCTGAAGGCGGCCGACGGGTTCACCAGGGCGTTGCCGACCGCGACGGTGCTCGTCGCCTTCAGCCTGTCCTTCTGGCTGTTCTCCCTGGCGCTCAGGGCCTTGCCGCTCGGGATTGCCTACGCGGTCTGGTCGGGCACCGCGACGGCGATGATCGCCATCGTCGGCGTCGTATGGCTGAAAGACCCGCTGAGCACGCTGAAGGTGATCAGCATCGTCATGATCGTCGCCGGCATCGTCGGGCTCAACATCTCGCAGGGAAAGGCCTGACACTCGCGCGGAGAGCAGCGCGCCCGATGGGACCATGCACGACATCATCGCCGTAGTATTCGATTTCGACGACACGCTGGCGCCCGACAGCACCTCCGGCTGGCTGCGACGCGCCGGCCTGGATACCGGGCCGTTCTGGAAGCACGAGGTCGGCGATCTGCTGGCGCAGGACTGGGACCCGGTGCCCGCCTAT
>CAZTPK010000405.1:0-2770 GCA_964614765.1 uncultured Gammaproteobacteria bacterium | reverse complement strand
GGCAGGGTCTGCCCGAGCCCTACGCCACCCCGTCGGCGCGCAATCCGCCGCAGGTAATTCCGCGTCCCGAGGGCGCGGAGCTCGCCCTGCCCGCCGGCTTTGCCATCGAGGAGTGGGCGACCGGTCTGCACGGCGGCCCGCGCGAGATGCTGCTCGGACCGGCGGGCGAGGTCATTGTCACGCAGATGGGCGGCGGCAGCGTCACCGTTATCCGAGAGGGCGAGCGCAAGGATGTGCTGCAGGGGCTGAACGGACCGTACGGGCTCGCGATCCACGATGACGAGCTGTATGTGGCCGACATCGACGCGGTCAGGCGCTACCGCTACGATTCCACGGGTGTGCGCGCAGGCCAACCGGAGGAGATCATCGATCTGCGAGCCTTCGGCGGCGGCCACGTCACCCGCTCGATACTCCTGGATCCGGAGCGCGAACACCTGTACGTCAGCATCGGGTCGGCCTCCAATGTCGATGCCGGCGAACCGCCGATGCGCGCGGCGATTAACCGCTACGACCTCAACGGCGGCGGCCATGGCATCTTCGCCTCCGGGATCCGCAACGCCGTCGGCATGGATTGGAATCCCGTGACCGGCGACCTCTGGGTGAGTTCGCACGAGCGCGACGGCCTGGGAGACGACCTCGTGCCCGACTATCTCACGCGCGTACGGGAGGGCGGGTTCTACGGGTGGCCGTATGCGTACATCGGTCCGCACGAGGACCCGCGCCGCGGGGGCGAGGCTCCGGGGCTGGTCGCGAGGACGTTGTATCCCGACGTCCTGCTGGGCGGGCACGTCGGTGCGATGGACGTCCTGTTCTACACCGGCACAGGATTCCCGGAGCGCTATCGCAACGGCGCGTTCGTCGCCCTGCACGGCTCCTGGAACCGCGCGAAGAGGGCCGGTTACAAGATCGTGTTCGTGCCGTTCGAGGACGGCCGTCCCGTGGCGGGCCCGGAGGATTTCGTGACCGGCTGGATGCTGGGCGAGGATCGCAGGGAGGTCTGGGGCAGGCCGGTCGGTCTGCTGCAGATGCCGGACGGTTCGTTGCTCGTCTCCGACGACGGCTCCGGCACGATCTGGCGCGTGACCTACCGCGGCCCGCGCTGAGGCCCGCCGTATGACTGCGCCCGCGCGGTCCGAAGACGTGCACCTGGCCTCGAGCGATGCCGACATCATCGGCTGCTTTCCCGTCCTGCGGCAACTCAGGCCACACCTGCCGGAAGCGGAGTTTCTCGGCCGCGTGCGCAGGCAGATGGACGCGGGCTACCGGCTGGCGTGGCTGGAGGAGGGCGGCAAGGTCGTGGCGGTCGCCGGCTATCGCTTCAACGAGACGTTGTTCCTCGGCCGCTGCCTGTACGTGGACGATCTGGTCACGGATGCGGAGCGGCGCTCGCGCGGTCACGGACGCCGCCTGTTCGCCTGGCTCGTCGACCTTGCCCGGCGCGAGGGCTGCGGCCATCTCGAACTGGACTCCGGGGTGCCGCGCGTGGACGCGCATCGCTTCTATCGCCGCGAGGGGATGCACATCCGCTCGCATCATTTTTCCCTGCCGGTAAAATAGCGCGGCTCGAACGCACGCGACGAAAGACGACTATGACGGCATTGATCTGCGGGTCCTTCGCATACGACACCATCATGGTGTTCCAGGATAGGTTCAAGCACCACATCCTCCCGGACAAGATCCACATCCTGAACGTCTCGTTCCTCGTTCCCGAAATGCGGCGCGAGTTTGGGGGCTGCGCGGGCAACATTGCCTACAACCTGAAGCTGCTCGGCGGCGATCCGTTGCCCATGGGCACGGTGGGGAGCGACTTCGGCCCCTATGCGCAGTGGATGGATCAATGCGGGATCTCGCGCGCTCACATCAGGGAGATCCCCGGCACCTACACCGGGCAGGCGTTCATCACCACCGACCTGGACGACAACCAGATCACCGCGTTTCACCCCGGTGCGATGAATCACGCACACGAGAACAGGGTGAGCGATGCAAAGGGGGTGAAGATAGGAATCCTTGCACCCGACGGCAGGCAGGGCATGATCGAGCACGCCGCGCAGTTCGCCGCGGCCGGCATACCGTTCATTTTCGATCCCGGTCAGGGCATGCCGATGTTCGATCGCGTGCTGCTGCGGCGGTTCACCGAGCAGGCCCGATGGGTGACAGTGAACGATTACGAATGGCAGCTGATGCAGGAGAAGACAGGCTGGTCGGCGCGCGACGTGCTGGAGCGCGTGGAGGCGCTGATCATCACTCGCGGCTCCAGCGGATCGCTCATCATGACCCGCGACGGCGAGATCGCCATTCCGGTGGCCATCCCGCGCGCGATTCGGGACCCCACCGGATGCGGGGATGCGTACCGCGCCGGCCTGCTGTACGGACTGCTCAACGGGATGGATTGGCAGGCAACCGGGCGCATCGCCGCGCTCATGGGGGCGATAAAGATCGAATCCGCCGGTACCCAGAACCACCGGTTCTCGGTCGCGGAATTCGAGGCCAGGTATCGGGAAAGCTTCGGCTGCAGTCTCTGAGGGTGTCCGCCCGCACCGCCGCCGGGGTCAGTCTGTGACGGCGTTGGCGGGTTTCGTTTCCCGTCCCTGCGTTGATTTCCAATCCATAGTAATTACATAGAATTATAATTTATAATTCATGTAGATTGTTTGGATTGGTGCAGGTGTCATGGGAGAGTGGGAGGACGGTAGGTGCGGGCTGCCTATGGCCCGGCGCGTGCGGATCGAGGCGGGCTGGTGCCGGCGGGCGATGCCCGAAACTCCGGCAC
>CAZTPK010000404.1:0-2773 GCA_964614765.1 uncultured Gammaproteobacteria bacterium | reverse complement strand
AGTCGACGGTGTCGGTCTGGAACAGATCGATCGCCACGTGCCGCAGGTCCTCGCGGCGCAGCGCCTGGCGCAGGCGCAGCTGCTCGGGACTGGAGGCGGCGATGTTGTTGTTCCAGGTGACGAGGGCGCGGCTGGCCTCGCGGTTCTCGAGCCGCGCGGCGAGATCCATGTGGCTCACCGTCGCCGGCGCCTGGTGCGCCAGGTGCGGCGCGGTGAGATAGTCCGATCGTATGCCGCGCAGTTCAGACCCGTTGAGATACAGGAAACCGGCGCCGGGGCGACCGATGTTGCCGGTCGCGATCGGCAGCAGGCTCACGGCCCGCACGACATTGCCGCCCAGCCGCTGGCGCTGCAGTCCCTGTCCCAGCCACAGCAGCGACGGCCCTTCGACATAAAGACGCGCGGCCTCCTCGATGCGGGCCGCGGCCACACCGGTCGACCTCTCCGCCCACGCCGGCGTCGCACCGGCGATGTGCGGCTCGATCGCTTCCCATCCGAGCGTGTGGCGATCGATGAACTCCCGATCGATGCGGCCGTCGCGCGCCATGACGTTCAGCATCGCGTAGGCCAGCGCCGCGTCGCTGCCCGGGCGGATCTGCAGGTGCAGGTCGGCGTGCGCCGCGGTGTCGGTGCGCACCGGGTCGACCACGACCACGCGCGCGCCGCTGTCCCTGAACCAGTACCGGTGCGCATGCGGCGCGGAGGCCGAGGGATTGACGCCCCAGACCACGATGCACCGCGCCGCCTCCGCGGTGCGCGGATCGAAGCCGTGCGCCGAATCGCCGAAGGTGAGCGCGAGGGCCGCGTGACCGGCCTTGTTGCAGACCGTGTCGGGATCGACCTCGGTTGCGCCCAGCCGGTGGAAGAAACGCATGGGGAAACTGCCGGCCAGCAGCGAGCAGGTGCCGGTGTAATGCGTGTGCAGGATGGCCCCCGGCCCGGATGTGGCGAGGATCTCCCGCAGGCGATCGGCGATCCCGCCGAGCGCCTCCTCCCAGCTCACCGGCGTGAACGCCCCTTCGCCCTTGGCCCCGCGGCGCCGCAGCGGGCGCTGCAGGCGCGCCCCGGGATCGATCCATACGCCGTTGTAGGCATGCATGCACTTGCCGCACAGCGTGCCGCGATTGACCGGGTGCGCGGGGTCGCCGCTCACCTTCACGATGGCGCCGCGATGCACCTCGACCAGCATGCCGCAGGAGTCATAGCAGTCCCGGGGGCAGGTGGTGCGCACTGTCGCTCGCTCTCCGGTCATCATTCCTCGCGCCACGGATCGGGGTAGCGTGATTCTACCTTCGCCCCTGCCCGTCTCCTCAACGCCGGCGGCGGGCGGCGCGCGTCGCGGCCGGGTTCGATGATAATCTCCCCGGGCCCGGGCACGGCGGTCGGACCCTGGTGTCGAATTCGAGAGCAAGCACCGGAGTGCGCGGGTGGACGCCGCCGCCTACAGTGCGATGCGCAGGTCAGGCGCCTATGGGATCGAAGATGAACATCTCCGCGAGGACCTCCAGTGCGGCCCGCATCGCCACCGAGCGAGACCCGCGCTGGGCCGCCGTCATCGCCCGCAACCCGGCGGCCGACGGCGAGTTCGTCTACTCGGTGAAGACCACCGGCGTCTATTGCCGGCCGTCCTGCCCGTCGCGCCGCGCCCGGCCCGAGAACGTCCGGTTTCACACCACCTGCGAAGACGCCGAGCGCGCCGGCTTCCGGCCCTGCAGACGCTGCAGGCCCGAAGAGGCATCGCTCGCCGAACGGCGCGCGAGGATCGTGGCGGGGATCTGTCGCGCGATAGAAGCCGCCGAGCAACCCCCGCGCCTCGCAGAGCTCGCGGCCAGGGCGGGTCTCAGCCCATTTCACCTGCACCGCGTCTTCAAGGCCGTCACGGGCCTGACACCGCGCGCCTATGCGGCGGCCCAACGCGCCCGGCGCGTGACGCGTACGTTGCGCCGCGGCGGCTCGGTGACCCAGGCGATCTTCGACGCCGGCTTCAGTTCCAGCGGACGATTCTACGAGAGCGCCGATGCATTGCTCGGCATGACGCCGGGACAGTACCGCGCCGGCGGCCGCAACATCGAGATCCGCTTCGCCATCGGCCAGTGCTCGCTGGGCAGCATCCTTGTCGCGAGCAGCGCCAGGGGCGTGTGCGCGATACTGCTCGGTGACGATCCGGATGCGCTGGCGCGCGAGCTGCAGGACGGCTTTCCGCGCGCGCATCTGATCGGCGACGATGCGCGCTACGAGCGGCTCGTCGCCAGGGTGGTGGGTCTCGTCGAGAATCCGGCGTCGGGGCTGGACCTGCCGCTGGACGTGCGCGGCACGGTCTTCCAGCAGCGGGTCTGGCAGGCGCTGCGAACGGTCCCCGCCGGCACGACCGTCACCTACGGCGAGCTCGCGAAGCGGATCGGGGCGCCGCGCTCGGCGCGCGCGGCGGCGCGCGCCTGCGCGGCCAATACGCTGGCGGTGGCGATACCCTGCCATCGCGTGGTGAGAGCCGACGGCGGCCTTTCGGGCTATCGCTGGGGCGTGGAGCGCAAGCGCGAGCTGCTGCGGCGGGAGACCCGGGAATGAGCGCGGCCTTCGCCCGCGCGCGAAGCATCCATAGATGCGCGACTTGCGCACGGCCGCGCCGCGCGCGGCCGTGGCAGGCGCTCGTGAAGGCCCCGCGCCGCCACCGCCCGACGCACACGTGTAACTCACGCGGCGGCGGTAGTTGACGTCGCGCACCGATCGTCCTATTGATCCGCGTCATCATCCCCCTGCCCGAATGCACGCAGGC
>CAZTPK010000403.1:0-2774 GCA_964614765.1 uncultured Gammaproteobacteria bacterium | reverse complement strand
AATCGCTGTTCAAGGGATTCGGTGCCGACCTCCCGGCATTCACCAAGTTCGTAATGGGCATTTCCAACACCTTCCGCGATAAGTGGTACATCATCTTCCCGGCCGTGATCGGCATCCCGGTGGGAATATGGATGCTGAAGAAGCGATCCCTGAAGGTAGCGCACTTCTTCGATCGGATCTCGCTGAAGCTCCCGGTCGTCGGTCCCATCCTGGAGAAGTCCGCCATCGCGCGCTTTGCCCGCACCCTTTCCACGATGTTTGCCGCCGGCACGCCGCTGGTCGAAGCGATGAGTTCCGTCGCCGGTGCATGCGGCAACGTCGTCTATCGCGACGCGACGCTGAGGATGCGCGATGAGATCTCCACGGGCACGCAGCTGCAGGTGGCGATGCGCGAGTCGCAGCTGTTCCCGAACATGGTGGTGCAAATGGTCGCTATCGGCGAAGAGTCCGGCTCGCTCGATTCCATGCTGGGCAAGGTAGCCGACTGGTACGAGCAGGAAGTCGATGACGCCGTCGAGGCGCTGACCAGTCTGCTCGAGCCGCTCATCATGTCGGTGCTTGGCGTGCTGATCGGCGGTCTCGTCATTGCGATGTACCTGCCCATCTTCAAGATGGGACAGGCAATCTGACCAGGGCGCTGCTGCTGTCGGCGCAAGATCGCGGACCGGATAGTGCACAACGCCGCGCCGCAGTGGCGTCGGCGTGACCAGGCTGCTCGCTCCGGCATTCCCTGATTCGCGGACTCGGGCAGCCAGACATGATGGACAGCCTCGCTGCCGCACCGATGCTGACGTATATCGCCGCGATCATAGTCGGGCTCGTCGTGGGCAGCTTTCTCAACGTCGTCATCCATCGCCTGCCGATCATGATGGACATCGAGTGGCGCGCGCATTGCGCCGAGCTCGCCGGCAAGGCCACGGAGTCGACGGGCGACGGGGAGCCATACAGCCTCTGGCGTCCGCGTTCCCGCTGTCCCCTGTGCAGACGCCCGATACGCGCGTATGAAAACATTCCACTGTTCAGCTGGATCCTGCAAAAGGGCCGCTGCCGGGGCTGCGGCGAGCGAATCTCGCTGCGCTATCCGCTGGTCGAGCTCATGGGTGCCGTGGTGAGTGTCATCGCCCTCTGGCATTTCGGACCGACGCCGGCCGCGCTCGGGGCCGCTGGCCTGGGCTGGGCGCTGCTGGCAGCGTCGGCGATTGATCTCGATCGCCAGTTGCTGCCGGATTCAATCACCCTTCCGGCCCTATGGGCAGGCCTGGCCATGAACGTTTTTGGCGTTTATGCGCCATTGCAGTCCGCGGTCGTGGGCGCAATGGCGGGCTATCTCGCCCTGTGGCTGGTCTACTGGGCATTCCGGCTCATAACCGGCAAGGAGGGTATGGGCTATGGCGATTTCAAACTGCTGGCGGCCCTGGGGGCCTGGACGGGTTGGCAACAGTTGCCCCTGATAATTCTGCTCGCCTCCGCCGTCGGCGCCATCGCGGGGATTTCGCTCATCCTGTTTCGAGGGCACGGGCGCAGCAAGCCCATCCCGTTCGGCCCTTTTTTGGCGTGCGCAGGATGGCTGGCGGTGCTCTTTGGACCGGCAATCAGCGGCGGGTATCTTCGGCTGACGGGCATGGAGTGAACGCCGCGTGCGACCCTTGATCATCGGGCTCACCGGTGGCATCGGCAGCGGCAAAAGCACGGTGGGGGCCCTGTTCGGCGAACTGGGGGTGCCCGTGCTCGACACCGACCAGGTGGCGCGCGAACTGGTTCGTCCGGGCGGCCCCGCCCTGCAGCGCATCGTCGAGGTGTTCGGGCCTGGCCTGCTGGACCCGTCGGGTCATCTGGACCGCTCGGCCCTGCGACGCGTGGTCTTCGCGGACCCAGGCCGGCGCCGGGCGCTCGAGGGCATACTCCATCCCCTGATCCACGCCCGCGTCGAGGAATGGGTCAGCGGGCTGAAGACCAGTTACTGCGTATTGCTGGTTCCGCTCCTGCTGGAGAGCGGCTGGACCGACAGGGTTGACCGGATCGTGGTGGTCGACGCACCGGAGGCCCTCCAGGTGCGCCGCACGATGGAGCGAGACGGTTTGACAGCGGGCGACGTGGAGGCAATCATGCGCGCTCAGGTGTCGCGTGAGCAGCGTCTGGGCCGCGCCCACGACGTGATAACCAACGACCGGGACATGAGCCATCTGCGAGACCAAGTGGAGAGGCTGCACCGCGTATATCTCGAGCTGGGTGCACGACACCACCACACAACCGCCAGCCATCAATGAACACCGAGCCCAGCCCAAGCCTGCAGACATCGCTGTTCCCGGGCGCCCTGGAGAAGGTTGTCTTCTATGAGCAGCCGCTCAGTGAACGCATCCGCGCTTTTCTGCGCCTCGAACACCTGTTCGGGCAGGTGCTGCACCACATAGGTGGCGAAACCGAATGGAACAGTCGCGCTGCACTCTCGGGATTGATAGAAATCAATGATCTGCTCGCGCGTTTCGATCTGAAGGCGGAGCTCATCAAGGAACTGGAGCGCCACTCACAGGTGCTCTCAGGCCTTAAACAGAATCCCAAGGTTGACCCCGCACGGTTGCGGGAGACCCTTTCCACGATCAACGAGCTGCTGGGAAGGCTGCGCAGCAATCAATGTCAACCGGCGCAGTGTCTGCGCAAGGACGAACTCGTGTACGCGGTCAAGCAGCGACTGCCCATACCGGGCGGTACCTGCAACTTCGACCTGCCCGCTTATCACCACTGGCTGAGCCGGCCGGCCGCCGTGCGCATACAGC
>CAZTPK010000402.1:0-2776 GCA_964614765.1 uncultured Gammaproteobacteria bacterium | reverse complement strand
GTCCGGGTAGGCCTGGTGCACGGGCGCATGAAGGACGGCGAGCGCGATGCCGCCATGTCGGCCTTCGCGCAGGCGCGCATCGATCTGCTGGTCGCCACCACGGTGATCGAGGTCGGCGTCGACGTCCCGAACGCAAGCCTGATGATCATCGAAAACGCCGAGCGGCTCGGACTCGCACAGCTGCACCAGCTGCGCGGCCGCGTCGGCCGCGGCAGCGTCAAGAGCGACTGCGTGCTGCTCTACCACGCGCCGCTCTCGGCGCTGGCGCGCGAACGACTTGCAGTGATGCGCCAGACGACCGACGGCTTTCTCATCGCGCAACGCGACCTCGAGCTGCGCGGGCCGGGCGAGCTGCTGGGCAGCCGTCAGGCCGGGCTCGCCCAGATGCGGATCGCCGATCTCGTGCGCGACAGCGACATGCTGCCGTTCGTCGCCACGGCCGCCGAACAGTTGCTCGCGGAACATCCCGAACGCGTCGACGCGATCATCCGACGCTGGCTGCCCGATGCGTTACACTACGGCGGCGGCTAGTACGAACGGCCGCCGTGCGGTTGCGTTCCCTCCTCGACAGATGCCGGTCCGCGATTGATACCGACAGACCTACCGCCACTGCTGCGCTCGCTGCTGCTCGATCGCGGATCGCTCACGCGCCGTCTGATCGCACTTTCACAGGGCGATTTTCGCGTGCGGCTCGACCGGGTCGCGTGGGGCGCGCCGTTCGCGCGCGAGGCCAGCAGCCTCGGACTGCGGACCCGCGAGGCGGCGCTGCTGCGCGAGGTCACGCTGATGTGTCACGAGCGGGCCGCCGTGTTCGCCCGCTCCGTGATGCCGCGACGGACACTGCAGGGACGCTACCGGCGGCTGCGCCACCTGGGCACCCGCCCGCTCGGAGAGCTGCTGTTCACCGACCGGCACGTGATCCGCGGACCGACGCGGATATTCCCCGTGAGGCCCGGCGACGCCCTGTATGCCGGCGCGCTTGGCCGCGCGGCGCGCGCGAGCCGGCAATTTTGGGGACGCAGCTCTTTGTTCTATATTGGCGGCGAGCCCTTGCTCGTCACGGAGATCTTCCTGAGCGATCAGGATTGAGCGATGCAATCGTTGCGTCGGAACAAGCTGGCAGCACCGATATCGCCGGGGAGCGCGCCGTCGGCGTCGCCGTGGCAACTGCTGCGGCGACAATGGCCGCAGTACGTCGCGCTGACGCGCCTGAACCGTCCCATCGGCATCTTCCTGCTGTTGTGGCCGACGTGGTGGGCGCTGCTGATCGCTGGCGATGGCCGTCCGGACGCGTGGATAGTCGTGGTGTTCACACTGGGCGTCGTGCTTATGCGTTCGGCGGGCTGCGTGATCAACGATTTCGCCGATCGCGGTTTCGACGGTCACGTCCGGCGCACGCGCGCGCGCCCGATCGCCGCCGGAGCCGTGAGTCCGAAGGAGGCCATGGCGCTGTTCCTCGTGCTGTGCATCGCGGCCTTCGCGCTGGTGCTCACCACCAACCTCTACACGGTCCTGCTGTCATTCGCCGGCGTGCTGCTGGCGGCGACCTATCCCTTCGCCAAGCGCTACACCTACCTGCCGCAGTTCCATCTCGGCCTGGCCTTCGGATGGGGCATCCCGATGGCCTTCGCGGCGCAGGCCGGTTCGGTGCCGCCCACGGCGTGGCTGCTGCTCATCGTCAACGTGTTCTGGTCGGTCGTCTACGACACCATGTATGCCATGGTGGATCGCGAGGACGACATCCGCATCGGCGTGAAGTCGACCGCGATACTCTTCGGCGACGCCGATCGCTTCATCATCGGCGTGCTGCAGGCGTCGATGCTGGGCACGCTATGGCTGCTCGGCGCGAACCTCGACCTCGCCTGGCCGTTCTACGCCGGCCTGGTCGTCACTGCGGCCCTGTTCGTCTATCACCAATACCTCATCCGCGGGCGGGCACCGGAGGGATGCTTCCGCGCCTTCCTGCACAACAACTGGGCGGGCATGGCGATCTTCGCCGGCCTGCTGGCGAGCTACCTGCTGCGATGAACCGGGCTGCCGACGCCGCCGCTGGCGTCCAATACGCGTTCATCCCCTCGCCGATCGGAGACCTGGTCGCCGGCGCCTCGCGCGACGGCCTGTGCCTGCTCGAGTTCGCCGAGACGATCCACCCCGGCGCACTGCCCAGTCCGGTCCGGGACCGCGGAGGCGGGTTGGCGCGGCGGGTACTCCGGCAATTGCGCTCGGAGCTGGACGGTTACTTCGGTGGCAGACGGCGTGCCTTCGAGGTTCCTTTGCTGATGCGCGGCACGCCATTCCAGATCGAGGTCTGGCGCGAGTTGGTGAAGATCCCCTACGGCAAGACCAGAAGCTATGCGGAGATTGCCCGGCGCCTCGGACGGCGCAAGGCCACGCGCGCCGTCGGCCAGGCCAATGGCCGCAATGCCATCGTCATCCTGGTGCCGTGTCACCGCGTCATCAGCAGCGACGGCTCGCTCGGCGGCTACAGCTCGGGGCTGGATCGAAAACGCTACCTGCTGGACCTGGAGCGGCGCTACGCGTCACGCTGAGATCAGCTGTCCTCGGCGACCGCGCTTGCCTCCAGCAGCCTGGGCAGCAGCGCCCTGGCGGCGTCGATCTCTCGAGGCTGCAGCCGGGACTCGATGAGTTTCAGATTCCTCCGCGCCGCTTCCTCGGACTGCGCGGCGATTGTGAACCACGCATAGGCCCGCACCAGATCCGGCGGCGCCCCGGCATGCTCTCCGTGCTGGCCCCGGTGCGAGACAGCCTGGCCGAC
>CAZTPK010000401.1:0-2784 GCA_964614765.1 uncultured Gammaproteobacteria bacterium | reverse complement strand
GCGTCTTCGCGGCGAAGGAGAAGTCGACCGCAGATCCGCTCGACCTCGATCAGTGGTTCTTCCTGGCATGCCCGACCCGCGCGTTGAACGAGCGGTTCGGGAATCAGAAATCCGTCAGCCTGAGCGCCCTGGAGGCCCTTGCCCTGCCCCGGCTTGGGTTCGAGGCCCTTCGCGGCGAGCTTCACCGAATGGCGACGGATCCCTCGATCACGGTCGACCGTTCCTGGTGAACGGAGTCGGCGTTCGCTGGGTCAGGGTCCAAACCGGCGATGCGGGTTGAGATGAATGGCTGGGGGACTAGGATTCGAACCTAGATTGACGGAGTCAGAGTCCGTAGTCCTGCCGTTAGACGATCCCCCAGTGGGTACGGCGCGAGGTTACCGCGTTTTGTCCGCCCTCGGACCGGCGCCGGGCGAACGGATTCCACAAGACATACAGGATTTGGACCAACGCCGGCGCGGGTTGCCCGCGCCGGTACCACGATACGGTTAGCGCTTGGAGTACTGCGGGCGACGGCGGGCCTTGTGCAGGCCGACCTTCTTGCGCTCGACCTCGCGGGAGTCGCGGGTCACGTAGCCGGCGCTGCGCAGCGGGCTGCGCAGGGTCTCGTCATAGGCGATCAGCGCCCGGGCGATCCCGAGGCGGATGGCGCCGGCCTGGCCGGAGCCGCCGCCGCCCTCGACGTGGGCGTGGATGTCGAAATCGGAGGCCATGTTCACGGTCTGGAGCGGCTGGCGCACGATCATGCGCGCGGTCTGGCGGCCGAAGTAGCTGTCCAGGTCCCGGCCGTTGACGGTGATCTTGCCGGTGCCCTTCTGCAGGTAGACGCGCGCGGAGGAGGTCTTGCGGCGGCCGGTCGCGTAGTTGGTCTGCTGTGCCATGCTTACATTTCCAGTTTCTTTGGCTGCTGGGCGCTGTGCTTGTGATTCGGCCCGGCATACACCTTCAGTTTCCTGAACATCGTGCGCCCCATCGGGCCCTTGGGCAGCATGCCCTTGACCGCGATCTCGATGACCTTGTGGGGCTGGCTCTGAATCATCTTTTCGAAGGACGTCTCGGTGATGCCGCCCGGGTAGCCGGAATGCCGGTAGTACATCTTGTCGGTGGTCTTCCGGCCGGTGACGCGCACCTTCTCGGCGTTGACGACCACGATGTAATCGCCGGTGTCGACGTGCGGCGTGAACTCCGGCTTGTGCTTGCCACGCAGGCGACGGGCGACCTCGCTGGCCAGGCGGCCGAGCGTTTTGTCCGTGGCATCAAGCACGTACCAGTCGCGCTTGACCTCGGCGGGTTTGGCGGAGAACGTCTTCATGGAGAAACCCTTGGAAAAGGGCCGCAATCTTACGGAGCGGGGCCGGGAGTGTCAATAACTTAGGCCATCTCGGAGACGGCCCGGATGGCCTGCGCGGCACGCCCCTCGGACCGTCCTCCGGGGCAGCCCACGCCCAAGTCCTGCGGACCTCGCTGCGGCCGGTCCGAGGCGCCTCTGCACCGATATTGATCGGGCGCGGGCAGGGCCGCCAACGGGCTGATAGGATAGCAACTGTCCTTATATTTAAGAGCGTGCCTGCCGCCCGGCGGGCCACATCCGGGGAGATACAAGAGCATGAAAATCGAGACCCTGTGTGTCCACGGGGGCTTTGCGCCCGACCCGACCACCAAGGCGGTGGCGACACCGATCTACCAGACCACCTCCTACGCCTTCGACAACACCCAGCACGGGGCGGATCTGTTCGACCTTAAGGTCAAGGGCAATATCTACACCCGAATCATGAACCCGACCTGGGACGTGCTGGAGCAGCGGCTGGCGGCCATGGAGGGAGGCATCGCGGGGCTGGCGCTGGCCTCCGGACAGGCCGCCATCACCTATTCCATAATGACCATCACCGAGGCGGGCGACAACATCGTCTCGGCCAGCACGCTCTACGGCGGCACCTACAACCTCTTCGCCCACACCCTGCCGCAGTTCGGCATCCAGGTGAGGTTCGCCGACTACCGCGAGCCGGAGGCCTTCGAGCGGCTCATCGACGATCGCACCAAGGCGCTTTACTGCGAGTCGATAGGCAACCCGCTCGGCAACATTACCGATTTCGAGAAGCTGGCGCAGATCGCGCACGAGCACGGCGTGCCGCTCATCGTCGACAATACCGTGCCCACGCCGTACCTCTGCCGGCCGTTCGAGCACGGCGCCGACATCGTCGTGCACTCGCTCACCAAGTACCTCGGCGGCCACGGCAACTCCATCGGCGGCATGATCGTCGACTCCGGCAAGTTCCCCTGGGCCGAGCACAAGGAGCGCTTCCGGCGCCTGAACGAGCCGGACGTCTCCTACCACGGCGTGGTCTACACCGAGGCGCTGGGGCCGGCGGCCTACATCGGCCGCGCCCGGGTGGTGCCCCTGCGCAACATGGGCGCGGCCATCAGCCCCTTCAACGCCTTCCTCATCCTGCAGGGCATCGAGACCCTGCCCCTGCGCATGGACCGCATCTGCGAGAACACGCTGGCGGTGGCAAAGTACCTGAAGTCGCATCCGAAGGTCACCTGGGTGAACTACGCCGGGCTGCCGGATCACAAGGACAAGCCGCTGGTGGACAAGTACATGTCGGGCAAGGCCTCCGGTATCCTGACCTTCGGCGTGAAGGGCGGTGCGGCCGCCGGCGCGCGCTTCCAGGACGCGCTAAAGGTGTTCGTGCGCCTGGTGAACATCGGCGACTGCAAGTCGCTCGCCTGCCACCCGGCCAGCACCACGCACCGCCAGCTCTCGCCGGAGGAGCTGGCGAAGGC
>CAZTPK010000400.1:0-2804 GCA_964614765.1 uncultured Gammaproteobacteria bacterium | reverse complement strand
CTATAGACGCGATTCTCCAGTGCCAGGTTCAACCGGGAGACGTCCGCGCATCGGTGTGGCCGCGTTGTCGCCAATGGCCGTGGCTTCTTCGGTCTCCCGACCAGGTCCGTACGGCGCCCCGACGTCTGAAGGCCATGTCATACCGCTGTCATTTCAGGCGCAAGATCACAAAGCGAGCGCCGGAAATCTGGCGCATCTCCTGCCGACGCAAACGGCCATTGCGCGCGCGGTTGCGCAAGAGTACTGTGGTCCCGTCACGTCTGCCCACCGTACATTCCCAACGAGTCAGTACCGTCTGTGGTCGTAAAAGAACAATGAACCGCAAGGAAGCTGGCCAGACGCGGAAGGCGCGTGACAGCTGCAGTCCAATTGTCGTTTGGCCAAATACAATGATGTGGATTTTTTCAAGGAGAGCAAAATCATGATGTCCAAATCGAAAGCTCGGACGTTCACGCTGGCCGCGGGTGTCGCGCTGAGCCTCATGGCGAACGCCGGTTATGCCGACAGCAAGGGCAAGGGCCACTCCGCGGCTTGCCGCGGCCTGCCGTCCCACGCCACGCTGAAATCTGCCCTGACCGCCGCTCGCAATCAGGCGAACGGCGGTTTCAACCTCGACATGTGGGGAACGATCGTCAATCGCGACGGCGTCGTCTGCGCCGTGGCCTTCACCGGCGGCAATCGGGGTGATCAGTGGCCCGGCAGCCGCGTCATCTCGGCCCAGAAGGCCAACACCGCCAACGCCTTCAGTCTTCCCGGGCTGGCGCTGTCGACCGCGAATCTGTTCAGCGCGGTGCAGCCGGGCGGCAGCCTCTACGGGCTGCAGCACAGCAATCCGGTCGACACCGGCGTGGCCTACAAGGGACCGGCGCAGCACTTCGGCAAGCCGCAGGATCCGATGGTCGGCAATCGCATCGGCGGCGTGAACGTATTCGGCGGCGGTCTCGGCCTGTACAAGAACTACAATGGCACGAAGGTGCTGGTGGGTGGCCTCGGCGTCAGCGGCGACAGCTCCTGTGCCGATCACAACATCGCCTGGCGCACCCGCAACCTGCTGGGTCTGGACGCGGTGCCCGCCGGCGTCAGCGGCGATGCGGCCCGTCCGGACAACATCGTCTACGACATCAGTGGCGGTGTCAGCGCGAGCGGCTGGGGTCATCCCAGCTGCGCTCCGGGCGTGGTCGAGCCCATCGCCGCGGCGTTGCCTCCCGTCCAGCCGTGAGCCTCGGCGCCTCACCCGCAGCGCGTGAGGCGTGATGGTGCGATGTACGGGGAGCCGCCCGGCGCAGGTCGGGCGGCTCCTTCGTTTTGTCGCCGAGCAGTGACCGGGATTTCGGACTTCGATCCATGAAACTCATCCTCCAGATCGCCGCCGGCGTGTTCATCGGCATGTCGGCCTCGCAGCTGCTGATCGACGCCTGGCGCACGCACCGCCAGGAGCAGCTGGCCCAGGCGGAAAGCGCGAAGCGCGAACAGCTCGCGCGTGAGCGGCAGGAGCAGGGCGAGAAGATCCGGGAGATGGTCCGCCAGAAGCTGCAGCAACAGGGGACCGCAACCTCCGCGGAGCCCGGCACGGACATCATGCCTCAGGAGCCCGAGGAAGGTGACGACGCTGCGGAGCCGGCTGCCGATCTGCCTTGAGGCCATCGGCCCGGGTCGTTGCGCCCCTGCGTCGGCCGCCATCCGATCCCCGGGCCCGAGCATGTCCGTGTCCCGCCGCTGCCGGCCGGGAGGACGCGGAGCAGAGGCGGTGCGCCTGCATGCCAGGCATCTAAGTCACTGGTTAACAAACCCCCTGCGCCTGCAATCAAGAATTCGAGCCTGGCGGCCGATGTAACAGGGGTCAGGTTCCGATCTCTTGCGTGCGCCGTGGGCGGCCGGTCCGGCCCTGCAAAGGCGAGCGCCAGGGACGAAGCAACTTGGGGGGAATTGCCCATGACTAGCGAGGCCGTGCGTCTGTCAGCCACCGACGTGCTGATGGAGCAGATCATGAAGTCCAAATCGATGTCGCGCGTCTCCAAGAGCGCGTTGCGATCGCTCATCGCGCGCATCGAGATGCTGGAGGTGAGCGCCGGCGAGACCATCTACCGGCAGGGCGAGGGCGGCGAGACGTTCTATATCATCGGCGCGGGCAAGTGCCGGTTGTTCAACTACCCGGCTGGCGGCGGCGCCGTCGTGGAGCTCGGGTCCCTCGGGTCGGGCGACACCTTCGGCGAGGATTCGCTCATCCGCGGCACGCCCCGCAGCTTCTCGGTCGAGATGGTCACCGATGGCACCCTCGCGTGCCTGAATAAGGAGGAATTCGACAAGCTCTTCAGGGAGCCGATGCTGAAGGCGGTCGACATCAACGAGGCGAAGAACCTCGAGGCCTACGGCGCCCACATCATCGACGTGCGCGCGCCCTCGGAGTTCAAGCGCTACGCGGTGGGCGGCAGCCGCAACGTGCCGGTCGGCGAGGTGCGTCGCGAACGCCGCGGCTTCGACAAGCAGCTCACCTACGTCACGGTGAGCGACAACGAATCCGACAGCGCGCTCGCTGCCTTCCTGCTGACGCAGAAGGGCCTGGAGGCACGCTATCTCACCGCCACCGTCGCCGACTACATGCGTGCCTGCGCGGCGGACGATCTCGACAAGCTGCAACTGCCGGGCACGGCCACCGAGACCGTCATCGAGATCCCGGAGGAATATCTGAGCGCCACGGCCAGCATCGCGACGAACGTGAGCTCCAGCGCGCCGCCCGCCGCCGCCGCGGCGCCTCCGCCCGAAGGCGCGCCGGGCGCCGCCGGCGCGACGCAACCGCACGCGGT
>CAZTPK010000399.1:0-2806 GCA_964614765.1 uncultured Gammaproteobacteria bacterium | reverse complement strand
CCCCCCCCCCCACGCCCCCCACCATCGGTGCCAGCGTGCGCAGGTCGAGGTCCGACAACCGCGCGAGCCGCTGCGCCAGCATCTGCTTGAGCGCGCCGCTCGGCACCTGCGAGAGCAGCGGCTTGGCGAGATCGACCAGCCGGGCGCGCCCGTCGAGTGTGGTGAGGTTGACCTGCGCGGACAGCGTGTCGAACAGGAAGTCCGAGAGCGGCGTGAACCGGGCGGCATCCTGGAAGACGCCGGCACCCTCCTTGCGGACCAGCGTGTCGGGGTCCTCGCCCGTGGGCAGGAACAGGAAGCTCACGTAGTGCCCCTCCCCGAGCAGGGGCAGGGAGGTCTCGAGCGCCCGCCACGCCGCCCTGCGGCCGGCCTCATCGCCGTCGAAACAGAACACCACCTCGGGGGTGACGCGGAACAGCCGCTCGAGGTGATCGCGGGTGGTCGCCGTGCCGAGCGTGGCCACGGCGTTGGTCACCCCGTGCTGGTGCAGGGCGATGACGTCCATGTAGCCCTCGACGACGAACAGCCGCTCGAGCTGCCGGTTGGCCTTGCGGGCGTGATAGAGCCCGTAGAGCTCGCGGCCCTTGTGGAAGATCGGCGTCTCGGGGGAGTTGAGATACTTCGGCTCGCCCTGGTCCAGGATGCGGCCACCGAAGCCGATGACGCGGCCGCGGTGATCGTGGATCGGGAACATGATGCGGTCGCGGAAGCGGTCGTAGTGCCGGCCCTGGCCGGTGGCCACGCCGGCGCCTTCCTTGGGGACGAGCATGCCGGCGGCCTCGAGGTCGCGCACGGCCTCCGGCGTGGTGCCGAGGGCCTTCAGCAGGCTGTCCCAGCCGGGCGGGGCGTAGCCGAGCCTGAAGGCGGCGGCGGTCTGCCCGTCCAGGCCGCGGGCCTTGAGGTAGCTCTTTGCGCGCTCCGATTGCGGATGCTCCTTGAGCTCGCGCGAATAACATTGCTGCGCCTGCTCCAGCAGGGCGTACAGGCGCGCGGCGTCGCCGCCCTTCGCCCCCGGCCCTGCGCCGGCCTCCGTGGGCACGGTCATGCCGACACGGGCGGCGAGATCGTGCACCGCTTCCACGAAATCGAGCCGGTCGTACTCCATCAGGAAACCGATCGCGGTGCCGCTCGCGCCGCAGCCGAAGCAGTAGTAGAACTGCTTGTCGGGCGCGACCGTGAAGGAGGGCGTGCGCTCCTCGTGGAAGGGGCAGCGGGCCTGGTAGTTCTTGCCGGCCTTCTTCAGCGGCACGCGCTCGTCGATCACGTCGACGATGTCGACGCGCGCGAGCAGGTCGTTGATGAAGGATTCCGGGATGCGCCCAGCCATGTCGGGCGTAGGATAACCGAGGCGGCGGCCGCTGCGTTTCCGGCGGGCCCCCGCGAGCGATCGGGCGGCGGGACTAGCCCGCGAGTCTCTGCTTGACCCGCGCGGAGACCACCGTCATGTCGGCCTTGCCCGCCAGCCTCGACTTCAGGGCGCCCATCACCTTGCCCATGTCCCTGGCGCCGGCCGCGCCGGTGGCGGCGATGACCTCGGCGACGGCCGCGTCGATCTCCGCCTCGGAGAGCTGTTGGGGCAGGAAGCCCTGGATGATGCCGATCTCGAACTGTTCCTGCTCGGCGAGATCCGGCCGGTTGCCGGCCTGGTACTGCTGGATGGAGTCGCGGCGCTGCTTGACCATCTTCTCCAGCGTCGCCATCACCTGCGCGTCGTCGAGCGTGATCCGCTCGTCGACCTCCTTCTGCTTGATGGCCGCCGTGACGAGGCGCAGTACGCCCAGGCGCCGCTTGTCCTGGGCGCGCATGGCGGTCTTCACTTCCTCGTTGATGCGATCCTTTAGACTCACGGTCGGCAGAAAATGCGCGACGCGCCATTGGGCGCGCCGCGGGGGACTGTTCCGGTCGTCAGAACGAACGCGGGCCGCGGGAGCCGCCACGACCACCGGCGCGCGCGGCATTGCGCTGCGCGGCGGCGCGGGCGCGCTGGGCCATGGTCATGTTCGAGCGGATCATCTTCTTCTGCCAGCGTTTCACCGCCGCGGCGGCCTTGCGCTTGCGCACCTGGGTCGGCTTCTCGTAAAACTCGCGGCGATGGATCTCGGCAAGGATGCCGGCCTTCTCGCAGGCGCGCTTGAAGCGACGCAGGGCGACGTCGAACGGCTCGTTCTCACGGACTTTGACTGACGGCATTCCTACTCCTAACGCTGAACGGCAGGTGTTTGAAAGGGCGGGTATTGTAGTGGACGACATGGCAATTGCAAAGCCGAGAGCGGCGCCCGCGGGCGCGATCGCCGGGCCGGTGCTGGGCGTGGAGACCTCCTGCGACGAGACCGGGGTGGCGGTCTACGACCCGCGCCGCGGGCCGGGCGAGGGGCTGCTGGCGCACGTGCTGTACAGCCAGGTCGACCTGCACGCGAAGTACGGCGGCATCGTGCCGGAGCTGGCCTCCCGCGACCACGTCCGCAAGACCCTGCCGCTCGTCCGCGAAGTCCTTCATGCGGCGGGTATTTCCTCCCGCGACCTGGGCGGCGTGGCGTATACCGCCGGACCGGGCCTGATCGGCGCGCTGCTGGTCGGGGCGGCCATAGGTCGTTCGCTCGCCTGGTCGCTCGGGATCCCCGCCATCGCCGTGCACCACATGGAGGCGCATCTGCTGGCGCCGCTGCTGGAACCCGACCCGCCGACCTTCCCCTTCGTCGCCCTGCTGGTCTCCGGGGGCCACACCCAGCTGTTCCGGGTCGACGGCGTGGGCCGCTACATCCTGCTCGGGGAGTCGCTGGACGATGCCGCGGGCGAGGCCTTCGAC
>CAZTPK010000398.1:0-2806 GCA_964614765.1 uncultured Gammaproteobacteria bacterium | reverse complement strand
CGCGCCATGGAGCCGGCCGTCTCGCTGGCGCGGTTCAGGGCCGGGAACACCTTCAGCACCTGGTCGCGGAAGCAGTGGCCGGTCCCCAGCATGAGCATGTCCTCTCCGCTAAGGTCCTCGCCCTTGATCGACTTGCGCGACTCCCAGGGGTGGCCCTTGGGTATGGCGACCACGAAGGGCTCGTCGTACAGCGGCAGTACCGCGACCCCCGGTTCGTTGAACGGCAGGGCGACGATGATCACATCCAGTTCTCCCTGCTTGAGCAGTTCCGAGAGCCGCGCCGTGTAGTTCTCCTGGATGATGAGGGGCATCTGCGGCGCGATTCTGTGCAGCTTCGGAATGAGCTGCGGCAGCAGGTACGGACCGACGGTGAAGATCACTCCCAGCCGCAGCGTACCGGCCAGCGGGTCCTTGCCCTGCCGGGCCAGCTCCTTGATGGCGGCGGCCTCGTCGAGCACTCGCTGCGCCTGCGCGACGATCTGCAGTCCGACCGGGGTCGGGCGGACCTCGCTCGCGCTGCGCTCGAATAATGCGACCCCGAGTTCCTCCTCGAGTTTCCGGATGGCCACGCTGAGCGTCGGTTGGCTGACGAAGCACTTTTCCGCGGCGCGGCCGAAGTGGTGCTCGCGCGCGAGCGTGACCAGGTAGCGCAGTTCGGTCAGTGTCATCGCCGCTCGCCCAGGGCCCGTGGTTCATGCGGCCGTCCCGGGCGCCGCCCCCATTTCCCTCGGCGCATGATCAGCTCTGGTGCTGTTCCAGGTAGCGGTCGGCGTCGAGCGCGGCCATGCAGCCGGAACCGGCGGAGGTCACCGCCTGCCGGTACACCGGGTCGGCCACGTCGCCGGCCGCGAACACGCCGGGCACGCTGGTCTGCGTGGCGAATCCGGCATTGCCGCCCTTCACCCGGATGTACCCGTAGTCGTCCATGTCGAGCTGGCCCTTGAAGATGGCGGTATTCGGCCGGTGACCGATGGCGATGAAGACCCCGTGCACCGCGATCTCCTTGGTCGCCCCCGACGGCGTGGCCTTCAGACGAAGACCGGTGACCCCGGCCTCGTCGCCGAGCACCTCGTCGAGGACGTGGTTCCACTCGATGGTGACCTTGCCTTCCTCGGCCTTCTTCAGCAGCTTGTTGCCGAGGATCTTCTCGGCCCGGAAGCGATCGCGGCGGTGGACCACGGTGACGTGCGAGGCGATGTTGGACAGGTACAGGGCCTCCTCCACCGCGGTGTTGCCGCCGCCGATGACGGCCACGGGCTTGCCCTTGTAGAAGAATCCGTCGCAGGTGGCGCAGGCCGACACACCGCGACCCTTGAACGCCTCCTCCGAGGGCAGCCCGAGGTACATCGCCGAGGCCCCGGTGGCGATCACCAGCGCGTCGCAGGTGTACTCGCCGCCGTCGCCCTTCAGCCGCATCGGCCGCACGCCCAGGTCCACGCTGTTGATGTGGTCGAACACCAGCTCCGTCCCGAAGCGCTCGGCGTGGCGTCTCATCCGCTCCATCAGCTCCGGACCCATCACCCCGGCGTCATCGCCGGGCCAGTTGTCGACGTCGGTGGTCGTCATCAGCTGTCCGCCCTGCTCGATGCCGGTGATCAGCACCGGATTCAGCGCCGCGCGCGCCGCGTAGACGGCTGCCGTGTAGCCGGCGGGCCCCGAGCCCAGGATGAGCAGACGCTGGTGGCGTGCGGACATGTGCGTAAGACCTCCTCGATTTTTGATGGCTGATTCCTGAAGGTGCCGGACTGAGGCTGCGTAGCGCGGCGCGGAACGCGACAATTCTAGGCGCATGGACCGTCGCCTGAACATGGCGCCCATCGCTCCGCCCCTTGCCCATTGCGGGGGGTATCGCCCGGCGTCGCCCCGCCAAACTACGGTAGCCGGGGCCAGTCGATTTGTAAAACTCATATATGACATGATTCCATTAGAGGTTCTCTATCGTGGCGCGCGCGGGCCGGCTCGACCGCCCGCCGTTCCTGGCCTACACTCCGGCGCGCCGGGAGGAATCAGCCATGCCGTCCTTTGACGTGGTGTCGGAGATAAATCGTCACGAGCTCAGCAACGCCCTGGATCAGACCAACCGGGAGGTCGCCACCCGTTTCGACTTCAAGGGTTCCAACGCCCGCGTCGAACAGAAGGAGCTCGCGCTCACGCTGGCGGCGCCCTCGGAGTTTCAGGTCCAGCAGCTGCTCGACATCCTCAAGGCCAAGCTCGCCAAGCGCGGCATCGATCTCGCCGCCCTGAAGGTCGAGGAGGCGGTGGTGACCGGCAGCGAGGCCCGTCAGACGGTGCTGGTCCGCGAGGGGCTGGACAGCGAATTCGCCCGCAAGATCGTCAGGCTGGTCAAGGAAAGCGGGCTGAAGGTGCAGGCGCAGATCCAGGAAAAGCAGGTGCGCGTCACCGGCAAGAAGCGCGACGACCTGCAGGCGGTGATCGCGATGCTGCGGGCGGCGAAGCTGGATCTGCCGCTTCAGTTCGTCAACTTTCGCGACTGACTCCGCCGTCGTCCGGCGGGCTCGGGATCGGTGACTGCTCCATGGGACCAGAAATCCGCGAACACCGTTTCACCTGCCCGTACTGCGGCGAGACCGTCTCGGTGCTGCTCGACCTTTCGGTGGACGGCATGCAGGACTACGTGGAGGACTGCGAGATCTGTTGCAGGCCAACGCGGCTGGCGGTCAGCACCGAGGACGGACGGCTGGTCGGTTTCGAGGCGATGCGGTCGGACTGAGAGGCGCGGGCGGGGAGACGACGAGGTGCCGGAGACGCTGATATTCATCGCGGTGCTTCTGGGACTGGTCTGGTT
>CAZTPK010000397.1:0-2811 GCA_964614765.1 uncultured Gammaproteobacteria bacterium | reverse complement strand
CTACCCCGGGCTCGCCCTGCCGGCCGCGCACGCCTTGATCGCGGGGTTGTACGTATACCGCCGCGACGAGGTGGCGGAACGGGCCGCGCTCGAACACCTGGCCACGCTCGCCATCGCCTACACACCGGTGGTAAGCCTCGCTCCCCCGCACACGGTGCTGCTGGAGATCGAGGGCAGCCTGCGGCTCTTCGGCGGCGCGGGGCGCCTGCAGCAACGCCTGCATGCCGAGGTGCGCCGCCTGGGCTACACCGCCTCGCTGGCCATCGCGCCGACACCGGCCGGCGCCGAATGGCTGGCGCGCGCCGGCCGGAACATCGTCGTGCGCGATCCGGACGCCCTGCGCGCGGCCTTGCACCAGCTGCCGCTGTCCACGCTCGAGGTGGCGCCGGAGAGGCGCGCGGAGCTGCACGATCTCGGAGTTCGCACGCTGCGCGACCTCCTGCGCCTGCCGCGTGCCGGGCTTGCAAGGCGCTTCGGCGCCGCGCTGGTGGAGGACATGGATCGCGCCCTGGGCCTGCGTGCCGATCCGCGCGCCCGCTTCCAGGCACCGGAGAGCTTCCGATCCGTGCTGCACTTTCCCGATCCGGTAGTCGACGCCGAGGCGCTGCTGTTCACCGCGCGCCGGCAACTGCTGGAGCTCAGCGCCTTTCTGCAGGCACGCTGCGCGGCCGTGCGCGAGACGACCTGGCAGCTGCGTCATTGGCGCAAGCCGCCGAGCGTGCTGCGCATCGAGTCCTCGCTGGCGCACCGCAACGCGCGCCGCTTCCTCGATCTGCTGCGCGAGCGGATGAATCGCGAGGCGCTCGCGGGGGCGGTCGAGAGCATCGAACTGCACGCCGGAAGGCTCGAGGAACACCGGGAGGAGAGCGCGTCGCTGCTCACCGGCAACGCGCGCGAGCCTCTGCACGACCGCTCACTGCTGGTCGACCGGCTGCGCGCCCGCCTGGGCGCGGACAGCACGCACTGCCTCGATCTGCTGGCCGATCACCGTCCCGAGTTGGCGCAGCGCCTGCGCCCTGCCTCACCGACGCCGCGACAGCCGCGCGCGGCGGCCGGCAACGGCAGGCAGCCGGCGCAAGATCCGTCGCACCGCATCCCGGCCGGCACCCCAATGCGGACGACACCGCTTTCCCGGCCACTGTGGTTGCTGCCCCGGCCCGCCCCCCTTGCTGCCAGCGGGGCCCGACCACGGTGGCAGGGGGATTTGACGCTGGAGTCCGGGCCCGAGCGCATCGAGTCCGGCTGGTGGGACAATCGGCCGGTCGCGCGCGACTACTACATCGCCCGCGCCCGCAACGGAACGCGGCTGTGGATCTACCACGAGCGCCCCGGCTACACACGCGGCCGCGCGCGCAGCGCCTCCCCGCCGCAGTCACCGCCATCAACGCCGCGCTGGTTCCTCCACGGTCTGTTTTCGTAACCGGGGATGAAGCACGTGATGATGCCGCCATGTCGAATGCCCGGCCGCCGGCCTATGCGGAACTGCATTGCGTAAGCAATTTCTCCTTCCTGCGGGGCGCCTCGCACCCGGAGGAACTCGTCGCGCGTGCCGCGGATCTCGGCTACGCCGCACTGGCGATCACCGATGACTGCTCGCTGGCCGGCGCCGTGCGCGCGCACGTCGCCGCCGGCGAACGCGGGTTCAAGCTGCTCATCGGGACCGAGCTGACGCTCAGCGACGGTCCGAGGCTCGTGCTGCTCGCGACCAACCGCGACGGCTACGGCCATCTCTCCTCGCTCATCGCCCGCGCCCGGCGCCGCTCGCCCAAGGGCGGCTATCGGCTGCATGCCGCCGATCTCGACGACGGCGTCCCCGGCTGCCTCGCCCTACTGATCCCCGGGAGGCCAGCGAAGAGCGGACTGCCATACCCCGCGTCGGAGACCGCCGCGCACGCCCGTTGGCTCGCGGAGCGGTTCGCGGGTCGCGCGTGGCTCACCGTCGAGGCGCTGCTGACCGGCGGCGATCGCCGTCACCTGGCGGCGATGCAGGCGCTGGGCAGGGCATCGGGGCTGCCGCTGGTCGCCGCCGGCGACGTGCACATGCACGCGCGCGGGCGCCGCGCGCTGCAGGACACGCTGACCGCCATACGCCTGCGCACCACGGTCGCGAACGCTGGATACGCGCTGTTCTCCAACGGCGAGCGTCACCTGCGCACCCGCGAGCGGCTGGCGGCCCTGTATCCGCCGGCACTGCTCGCCGAGACCGTCGCCATCGCCGAACGCTGCGCCTTCTCGCTGGCGGAACTGCGCTACGAATATCCCGAGGAGTTGGTGCCCGCGGGCGAGACTCCGACCTCGCACCTGCGCGCGCTGACCGAGGCCGGCCTGCGCCACCGCTATCCGGAGGGCACGCCGGAGAAGGTCCGCCTGCTCGTGGAACGGGAGCTCGCCCTGATCGCGGAGCTGCGCTACGAGGCGTTCTTCCTCACCGTCCACGACATCGTCGCCTGGGCGCGCCGCCGCGGCATCCTCTGCCAGGGCCGCGGCTCGGCGGCCAACTCGGCCGTGTGCTACGCCCTCGCCATCACCGAGGTGGACCCGGCGCGCGCGGAACTGCTCTTCGAGCGCTTCGTGTCCAGGGAACGCAACGAGCCCCCGGATATCGACGTCGACTTCGAGCACCAGCGCCGCGAGGAGGTCATCCAGTACCTCTACGGGAAATACGGCCGCGAGCGCGCCGCGCTGGCGGCCACCGTCATCACCTACCAGCCGCGCAGCGCCGTGCGCGACGTCGGCAAGGCGTTGGGCCTGGAGCCCGCCCAGGTCAACGCGCTGACCAACCGCGTGGCGGTCGCATTCGACGGTGACCAC
>CAZTPK010000396.1:0-2813 GCA_964614765.1 uncultured Gammaproteobacteria bacterium | reverse complement strand
ATGCCAGGGGGGCCACGCCGGCCGCGACGGCCGCCGGCGGCGCGGTCGATTCCATCCTCTTCGGCGGCGCGGGTGTCCGGATGCGCGTGAGCGAGGGGATCGGCGCCAGTTCGAGCGGCGGCAGGTCCATGGGTTCCGCGGGGATGGCGAGCGCCATGAGCCGTGGTTCCATCTCGATGGCGTGCCGGCCGCTGTTCGATGGCGCGGTCGAATTCCGATGCTTGCCCCCTCGCCGGGGCACTGGCGTCGCCTCCGGCGAAAACTCGATGATGCGCACGAACTGGCTCGCCGTCGCGGCTGGTCCGCCGTGCCCGTCGGTCGCGAGCAGACCGAGGACCACTCCCACGAGCACGACGTTGACCGCGACTGCGGTCAGGCCGGCAGCGACGTAACGGATGGTCCTGGACCGGATAGGCTCGGACCTGTATCGAGGGGATAGCGGGGCCACGACCGTTTCCGAGATCTCCGGTCCGTTCGCCGTCTCGAAAGGCGTCGACTGCACCGACGTGGGCGCAGCGATCATCGGCGTGACGATACGCGACTCCGACGGGGCGACGCGGGCAGGCGCTTCGTCGGCCGCAGGCGCCGGTACGCGGAACCGCGCGGGCGCGACCGGGTCGACGGCGGTCGTGAGCGACGCGGATGCCTGGGCTGGTGGCGTCGGCTCGCCCACCGGGGCGGAGGAGTCCGACGGAGGCTCACTTCGCGCCGCCTCGGTGCCGGGGCGGACCGCCCGGACGGGTGCTGACCGCGCGTTTGTTCCGCTGTCGGGCAGCCTACAGGACAGCGGCTGCTCGACATCCGCCACTCTGTTTCGAATGTGGTGGGGTATTGGAGCCGATGGGTCCACCTCGACGATGCTCGCCTCCGGCGGCTGGGTCCCGCTGCCGTCGCGGTGCTCGCCCGCGATCGAGGGCATGATGTGCTCGGCCCGAGCCATAGGCGGCGCTTCCTCCGCACCGGTCACGCTCGCGGCCGTCGGGACGGCCTGCACCGGTGAGGCGTTGGCGAACGCCGGCTCGCCGCTGGCTGCCGCCAGCATCGACGTAGTCGGCGCGGGTGATGGATGCGGCTGGGGTTCCGCCGGGGCGCCGTCGACGTCCGACGCGCCCTCCGCGTTTGGATCGAGGTCCAAGCGCGTGATCGAACAGCCGCGAAATTGATCGGTGGCCGCGATCTCGCGCAGGAAGTCCTCGAGCAGGCGATCGACCGCATCGCCCCTGAAGATCGGCAGGCTCGCCCCGCCGGGCAGGGAATAGAACATCAGCGTGTCCTGGTATGTCGCCGCAAGGGTGACGGCGGCATCCCAGAGTCCGAGGCGCGTCAGCGTTTGGAGCACCGCCGCGGCGGCATGCTCTGCCGCGATGAAGTCCGGCTGATCGTGTATGGAACGCAGCTGGCGGCGAACGCGGTCACGCTGTTCGGCGTGGACCCTCTGCAGCACCCGCTCGTAGAACGCGCGGGGTGGCAGCTGCCAGCGGGTGCGCGGAAACGCGCGCAGGGTCTCGCGCTGCAGCTGCGGAGGGGCCGAGGAGATGATCAGCTGCGAGATGTCTCCCCCGCGGTCCTTGAGCTGGTACAGCAGCCGCCGCCAGCTCTCGTCCAGGGAGTCCGCGAGGAGTACGGCGCCCATCAACGAGGCGCGGCCGTCCTCCGACAGCGCCACGCCCGCCAAGACCTCCCGCACATCGGCGGCGGATGCCGTCGCCGGAGCGATCCGCAATCGCTCGATGCAAAGGTAGGGGGTGGCTTCCGGGTGCGGAAGCGTGTGGACCGACGGCTCACGCGCGCCCATGCGTGCCGGGGCTCAAGCCACTTCGTCGATGATGTCGCGGAGATGCTCGATGCGATGACACATGGTTCTTCGGCTCTGTCGCGTTCCGGCCGGAAGCAAAACGAAAGTTACCTGATCGCGCGCGGCCGCGCTGTGACCGCGGTCCGCAAACTCAATAACAGTGGCTTTCCTAGGCAGGTCACGCGCGGAGATTGCATCGCAGCGCGCCGCGTCTTAAGGCGCCCTTAAGCGGCCGCGGCCTAGGGGCACCGGGATGGTGGCGAGGCCGCGTCGTCACCTCGGCGACCTCCTCCTTCCAGGGCGATGCGCTCAGCATCGGCTCGCCCTCCCTTCAACCGGGCGTCATGCGGCATCGCGGGAACATGATATTGGAGGACGGCGCTGCCGATCGCGCCCCGCGCCATGGGCCCGAGGGGGCGGTTTCGGCCCATCGCCGGCCGGCCGCTGCCGGGCGCGGCGGGCGTTCGATGGTAGAATGCCCGGCCCACCGACACGGAGGGTCGGTCAACAGTCGATGGTGGCCGCGTCGGTCCCCCCGCGACGCTACGTTGTGAACCCCGTCAGGCCCGGAAGGGAGCAGCGGTAACAGCCGATGCGTGCGCCGGGGTGTGGCTGGCGCGGCCGCCTCCATTCGTTGCCGGCCGGTATGCAGTCGCGTTGGCCGACGCAGCGAGCAAGCTGTCCACGATACCGAGACGATAGCGCCTATGAGCTACCAGGTACTCGCACGCAAGTGGCGGCCGCGCCGCTTCGAAGACATGGTCGGTCAGCAGCACGTGCTGCAGGCCCTGGTGCACGCCCTCGACGAGGGCCGTCTGCACCATGCCTACCTGTTCACCGGCACGCGCGGCGTCGGCAAGACCACGCTGGCGCGCATCTTCGCCAAGGCGGTGAACTGCGAGGCGGGCGTGAGCTCGAAACCCTGCGGGGAGTGCTCCGCCTGCCGCGAGATCGACGAGGGCCGGTTCGTCGACCTGATCGAGGTCGACGCCGCCTCCCGCACCAAGGTCGACGAGAC
>CAZTPK010000395.1:0-2830 GCA_964614765.1 uncultured Gammaproteobacteria bacterium | reverse complement strand
TCGAGTGTGTCGGGCGGCAGTCTCCTCGTGGGGCTGATACTTCAGGAGACGGCGCTGCGGTGGCCATCTTCCGAGGAGTTCTTGTCGTCGGTCGCGCCCCTACTGCGCACCAAGCTCTCCAGCCGGAGCATGCAATGGGGCGCAGTAAGGCAGCTCCTACTGCCTTGGAACTGGCGCTTCATTCTGTCGCGCGCAAACCTTCTGGCGATCGCGCTGCGGCGGGAATGGGGCGTTTCCGCGAAGCTGGGGTCGTTGCCCGATGGGCCTGAGTGGTCGATCAACGGCACGACGGCCGAGAATGGCAAGCGGTTCCGGTTCAAGCGGGACAAGATCGGCGACTACGACCTTGGCTACGCAGACGCCGAAAATCTTCCGCTGTCGAGCGCAATGGCTGTGTCCGCCGCGTTCCCCGGTGGCTTTGGACCGCTGACACTCGATGCGTCACGCTTTGAATGGCGCAAGCGCCCGTGGGGCGCACCGGTAGGCACCGAACAAGTAGTCGACATCGCTTTCCGCCAGCTCCACCTCTATGACGGCGGCGTTTACGACAACCTCGGTTTGGAACCGTTCTTCGACGCAGGGCGCGGCGTACCGAAGAACGCCGGCGAGATCATCGTCGTGTCGGACGCTGGCGCGCCGTTGAAGCCCGCCTTTTCTCTGTTCGCGTTGAATCCTTGGCGGTTGAAACGGGTGGCCGACATCATGTCGGAGCAGGCGCGGGCGCTTCGGGTGCGGGCGTTTTCGAACTATCTCCAGCAGCAACCGGGTCGCGGCGCATATCTGTACATCAACACGCCGGTTACTGGCTCGGCGCCGTGCTCTTCCCAGGCGTTTGCGAGTTCGTTTCCAACGACGCTGCGGAGGCTGACCCTCCAAGAGTTCGACACGCTCTTTGAGCATGGTTACCGCGTGGCTCGGCAAGTGGAAGCGCGTTACGGCCTCGTTGGCACGCCCGGTCCCGCTGGGATGACGGCATGACGACGCTGCAGATCTTCGACGTTGAGCACGGCGGGTGTGCGCTGCTGACATGCCGCAACGGCATGCGCATGATGATCGACTGCGGCCACAACGCCACGTTGGGCTGGTACCCCGGCAATCACCTCGGCCGTCCGGGCGTGCAACACCTCGAAATGCTCGTCGTGACGAACTACGACCAGGATCGATCCCCACTATCGCAACCAGCGAGCAAAGCGCGCTCGAATCCGGCGGCGACGGCAGCGCTCATATCGGCGCCGCAGTCGTAACCACCTTCATTGTCGGCGGCAGCAGCGTCGGGGTATGCGACTTCCCCGCCACCCAGGCATCGATCATGTCCGCCCACTCCTGCAGCATGTGACGGCGCTGTTCCGCGTACTCGGCCTTGTTGTAGACGCCGCGCGAGGACCGTCCATCCTCGTGCGCGAGCGTCTTCTCGATCCAGTCGCTGTTGAAGCCGAGTTCGTTCAGGATGGTCGAGCCGGTGCGACGCAGGTCGTGCACGGTGAACGGCTCGAGCGGCAAACCCTCGGCCTGCGCCCGCTCGGCGATCAACTGCGTGACACGGTTCAGCGTGGCCTTCGACATGCAGTGATCCGCGTCGTAGCGCGACGGCAGGAGGAACCTCGAGCCGCCGGCGCAGGTGCGCAGGGCCACCATGATGTCGAGCGCCTGCTGCGAGAGGTAGACGTTGTGCGGGCGCCCGCCCTTCATGCGCTGCTTCGGAATCGTCCACAGCGCGTTCTCGAAATCGACCTCGTCCCAGGTCGCCTCGATGAGCTCGCTCTTGCGGACCAGCGTGAGCAGGATGAGGCGCAGCGCGAGGCGGATGGTCGGATAGGTCGCGACCGATTCCATCACCTTGTGCATGACGCGGATCTCGGTCGGCGAGAGCGCGCGATCTTTCGGTCTGAAGGTGGCAATGGACGACGGCCCGACGTCGTCGGCGGGGTTGGCCGCCTTCTCGCCGTGCAGGATCGCGAAGCCGAAGACCTGTTTGACGATGTCGCGGACGTGAACGGCAGTGGCGGGCGCCCCGCGCGCTTTGACCTTGGCGCAGAGCGCGCGCAGGTCTTCCGCGCTGATCTCCGCAAGGAGCCTGTTGCGAAACGCCGGCAGGATGTCCCGATCGATGATGCTCTTGCGCATTGAGCGGGTGCTGTCGGCCATCCGGGCTTCCGCCAGCCACTTGACGGTAAATTCCTCGAAGGTCTTGGCCTCCGCCAGGCGGCGCTTCTCGCGCTGCTTCTCCTGGCTCGGGGAGCGTCCCTCGGCGACGGCGCGCTTGGCATCCATACAGCGCGCACGCGCACGTGCGAGCGAGATGCCATCCGGCCCGTAGCGACCGATGGTGAGCGTCTCCCGCCGGCCGTTCAGCCTGTAGTCATAGCGGAAGGTGACCGTTCCTCGCGGCGAGACGGTCACGTACATCCCGTCCCGGTCAGCGACCTTGTAGGGCTTCGCCTGCGGCTTCAGATTCCTAAGAGACGTATCGGACAGCATCGCGACCCTCCTCGGCCACAGATTTTACCGTCAAGCTGGTCCGATCGCGACTGTCTATCTAAGTACTTGTTGTTGTGTGAGTTTTTTCTGTTTTTTTACCGTCATCACTGATTTCCGCTTGACGGTATAAATTAGCAGGTGGTTTGAGCCGAATCCGTTACCGTCAGATCTACCGTCAAGAACTGGCGCTTGCCAGCGATTGATGCCGATAGATGGAGAACATGTTTTTCTTGTTTCACAATGACTTATGATGATTTTCCGATAGTCCCCAAAAGCACCAGAAGGACCCCGGGCTATTCCCACTCGATGGTCGCCGGCGGCTTGCCGGAGATGTCGTAGACGACGCGTGAGA
>CAZTPK010000394.1:0-2834 GCA_964614765.1 uncultured Gammaproteobacteria bacterium | reverse complement strand
GGACAGGCACGGTCGTCGACGCCGGCGGCGGCTCGGCGATGGCGAAGATGCGCGCGGGATCGACGGCGGGGGCCGCTGCCGCTGCAGGCGTACCGGCGGCGGCCGGGCTGCCGCCACCGGACAGCGGCGGCGCCGAAAGTCTCAATTCACGTCCCTGGCCATCCATGTCGGGCGAGGCCGCGCCGGGCGGGACGTTCAGGAACTGCTCCCGCTGCAGGTTCTCTACCGGCGGCGGCAGCTCGCCGTCCCTGAGTTGAGGCATGGGATACGGCGGCAGCTTCGGCGCCGGCACCTGCGGCAGCAGCTGCACGCGATTGTAGGGCTCGACCAACTGCTTGTCGCGGATGAGGCTGTACTTGCCCATCGTGAGATTGTGGGCCGTCAGGTTGTCGCGAATGATGGTCGGCTGCAGGAACACCATCAGGTTGGTCTTGGTGACGTCGCTGCGGCGATTGCGGAAGGCGTTGCCGATGACGGGGATGTCGCCCAGCAGCGGGACCTTCTGGGTCGACTGACGCACGTCGTCCTGGATCAGGCCGCCGATGACGATCATCTGGCCGTCCTCGACCAGCACGTTGGTCTTGATCGCGCGCTTGTTGGTGATGATGTCCACGCCGGAGGTGTCGGGAGAGATGCTCGACACCTCCTGCTCCAGCGTCAGCTTCACGGTGTCGCCTTCGTTGATCTGCGGCTTGACCTTCAGCAGCACGCCCACGTCCTTGCGCTCCACGGTCTGGAACGGATTGGTCACGCCGTCGCCGGAACCGGTGCTGGTGAACTGACCGGTAATGAACGGCACGTTCTGGCCGACCGTGATCTCGGCCTCCTCGTTGTCCATCGTGACCAGCGTCGGCGTGGCCAGCACGTTGGTGGCGCTGTCGGTGGCGAGCGCGCGCAGCAACGCGCGCACCGTGGCGCCCTCCAGGAAGCCCAGCGAGAGGCCCGTTCCCAGCGTGAAGTCCGGCGGGTCGAGCGACTGTATGTTTCCGGAGGCGGTTCCGGGGAAGATGATGCCGCCCAGGAATCCATCGGTCGGGTTGCCGGTGCGCCACTGGATGCCGAGCTCCGCGGCCTTGCCGGCGCTGACCTCGGCGATCACGCCCTCGACGTGCACCTGGGCGCGCCGTATGTCCAGGGCCTGGATGATGCTGCGCATCTCGCGTATGCGCTCCGGGGAGCCCTGCAGGATGAGGGCATTGGTGGCCTCGTCGGCGTAGATCTGCACCTCCGGAGCGCCGGCGGCGGGGGCAGCGGCCGCGGCGCCCTGGGCCGCTGCGGCCGCCGCATCCTGCGCCGACCGCGTGTCGAGCTTCTTGCCGACCTCCTTCAGCGTGTCGACGAGGTCCTTGGCGACGGCGTTGCGCAGGTAGATTACCTCGACGTTGCTCTGCACGTTGATCGGCGTGTCCAGGTGCGAGATGAGCGTGCGCAGCTGCAGGCGCGTCTCGCGATCGCCGCCGATGATGAGGCTGTTGGTGCGTTCGTCGGCCACCACGCCGACCGGCACCGCGCCCGTGGTCGGGTCCGGCGTCTGCGGGCGCGTGGCGTTGAGGATCTTGGCGACCTCGGCGGCGCTGGCCTGGTTCAGCCGTATCACCTCGACGTCGCGCTCCACCTTGCGATCGATGCGCGAGATGATTTGCGCAAGACGGGCGACGTTCGCCTCCGCGTCCGAAACGACGATCGCATTGCTGGCGTTGTGGGCGGCGATGTGCGCCTCGGGAGGCAGCAGCGGCTGCAGCACGGGCACCAGTTCCGCGGCCGTGACGTGCTTCAGTTCGATGACGCGGGTGACCGGCTCCTCGCCGAGGAAACTGCCCCCGGGGCCGCTGTCGCCGCCCTGGGTCTTGGCGACCACGTCGGGGATGATCTTCACCACGTCTCCGGACTCCACCGCGGTGAAGCCGTGCACCTTGAGTATGGAGACGAACACCTCGTAGAGGGTTTTGGGGTCGGTGGGCATGGCCGAGATGACCGTGACCTTGCCCTGCACGCGCGGATCGATGACGAAATTGCGGCCGGTGAGCTCGGCCATGGATTCGATGAAGGCGCGGATGTCGGCGTCCTTCAGATTCAGCGTCATCGGGTCGCTGTCGGCGCTGTAGACCGGCGGCGTGGAGCCGATGACGGCGCAGAGCGCCGCGGCCAGCGCCCCCAGGCGCCAGCGGGATAGCAGGGGCTTTGCGGCCGTCGCGGCGGCGGCCGGTCCCAATCCTTCCTCGCTTCTCACCCTCACATCCAACCTCTCCGACGGATGCCCATCTGACCCGGGAATTGCGGCTTTGAAGACTAGGCTAGCATAAAAATTCAATAAGTTATAGTTACAGCTTAATGTAAATATGAAGAAAACGGCGACAACCGCGCAGATAGTAGCAAAATATGGCACAAGAGCATTCGAAGAGGCCCAAGATATGGGGCTTGCGGGGCTGGGTGCGAGGTCATGATCGACGCCGTTGCACCGTGCTCGCTCCCCGTGCGCGGCAGGACACTGCGTGGTGGGCCGGGGGTGGCCATCGGATGGCGACGAGGGCGGTGGCGGCCGACCTACATGCGCTACGGGTCGCCACGCTGGACCGGCGGAGGCGCGCCGCGGCGGGCTGCGTTTCGAGGATCCCCGCGATCGGAAGGGCGAGAGAGGTCTCTACTGCACCGGCTCGTCCGGCGGCAACGGGGCCTGCGGCACGGGTGATGCGACCGGTGCCGGCGGGGCCTCCGGCGCGCCTACTTCTGGCGGCGCGGCACCCTCGTCCGCAGGCGGCTCGCCTGCCGCGGAAGTTTGCAGCTGCACCTCCGGCACGGGCAGCTCGGCGGGCGGCGTGATGATGGCCGTCGGC
>CAZTPK010000393.1:0-2838 GCA_964614765.1 uncultured Gammaproteobacteria bacterium | reverse complement strand
GCCGCCTCGATCGTGAGCAGGGCGCCGCCGACCTCGGTCCACGCCAAGCCGGTGACCTGACCGACTCGATCCTGCTCCTCGGCGAGTCCGAATCGATAGCGCTTCACGCCGAGGAACTTCTCGATATTCTTCGCGGCGACGACGATGCGCTTGCCGCCGCCCTTGGAGAGTATCTCCTTCACGACCTTGCGGCAGATGGTGGCGATCTCGCGCTCGAGATTGCGCACGCCGGCCTCGCGCGTGTAATAACGCACTATCTCGCGGATGGTGGCAGTGGGTATCTCGATCTCCTCGGGTTTGAGTCCATTGCCCTTGATCTGCTTGGGGATCAGGTACTTCTCGGCAATGCTGATCTTCTCGTCCTCGGTGTAGCCGGACAGCCGGATGACCTCCATGCGGTCGAGCAACGGCGCCGGGATGTTCATGCTGTTGGCGGTCGTGACGAACATGACCTCCGAGAGGTCATAGTCGACCTCCAGGTAATGGTCGTTGAAGGTGCTGTTCTGCTCGGGATCCAGAACCTCCAGCAGCGCCGCCGCCGGGTCGCCGCGGAAATCCATCGCCATCTTGTCGATTTCGTCCAGGAGAATGAGCGGATTACGCGTGCCCGCCTTTGCCATGTTCTGCAGGATCTTGCCGGGCAGGGCGCCAACGTAGGTCCGGCGGTGGCCGCGGATCTCCGCCTCGTCGCGGACGCCGCCCAGGGACATCCGGACGAAGTTGCGATTGGTCGCCCGCGCGATCGACTTGCCAAGCGAGGTCTTGCCCACGCCCGGCGGACCGACGAGGCACAGGATGGGACCCTTCATCTTCTGGACCCGCGCCTGCACCGCGAGGTACTCCACGATGCGCTCCTTGACCTTCTCCAGCCCGTAGTGATCCTCGTTGAGAACCTTCTCCGCGCGCTTGACGTCCTGGCTGATCTTGGTGCGCTTCTTCCAGGGCACGTTCAGCATCCAGTCGATGTAGTTGCGCACGACCGTGGCCTCCGCCGACATGGGCGACATCATGCGCAGCTTCTTCAGCTCCGCATTCGCCTTGGCCTTGGCCTCCTTGGACATGCCGGCCTTGTCGATGCGCTTCTGCAGCTCGTCGAACTCGTTGCCGCCATCCATCTCGCCCAGCTCGCTCTGGATGGCCTTCATCTGCTCGTTCAGATAGTACTCGCGCTGGCTCTTCTCCATCTGCTTCTTGACGCGGGTACGCAGGCGCTTTTCGATCTGAAGCAGGTCGATCTCGCCCTCCATCAGCCCAACCAGGTGCTCGAGCCGCTCGCGCACACTCACGATCTCGAGGATCTTCTGTTTCTCCGGGATCTTGACCGCCATGTGCGCGGCGATCGTGTCGGCCAGGCGCGACGGTTCGTCGATGCTGGAGAGCGACGAGATGATCTCGGGAGGTATCTTTCGGTTGAGCTTCACATACTGGTCGAACTGCGACATCACCGAGCGCATCAGGACCTCGGCCTCGCGTTCATCGACCTCCCGGGACTGAACGACCTCGACCTCCGCGGTGAAGATCGCGTCCGTGGCGATGTAGCGCTTAACGTTGGCGCGCTGATTGCCCTCGACGAGGACCTTGATGGTGCCGTCCGGAAGCTTGAGCAACTGCAGTATGCTCGAGAGGGTGCCGACCGTGTAAATGTCTCCCACCTCCGGGTTGTCCTCCCCGGCGCTCTTCTGCGCCACCAGCAGGATCTGCTTGTTGCTCTCCATCGCCATCTCGAGCGCCTTGACGGATTTCTCCCGGCCGACGAACAGGGGGATGACCATGTGCGGATACACAACGACGTCCCGCAACGGGAGCACAGGGACTACGAGCGTGGATTCAGTCATTTCGGTGACGCGCCCTCTTACGCGGTATTGCCTAAACTGAGTATATCTGTAATCGACAGATTGGCGAGCGACGGCAGCGTCACGGCGCACCGCCCCGGGTCCAGTGGCGGACTGGAAGCGGGTCCGGTGACGCAAGCAACAAACAAACCACCACGGGGATTAAATTGGGGTCGCTGGCGGGAAGATCAAGGGGGGCGCCGCCCCCTCGGATGGCTGCTGTCGCGCCGGTCGTGGACGCGTCAATCGGAGGCAGCTTTGGGCCGCTGCTGCTCCGAGCTCTCATAGATGATCAGAGGCTTGGACTCCCCTTCGATGGCCGTGTCGTCGACCACCACCTTGGCGACATTGTCCATGGACGGCAGCTCGTACATCGTGTCGAGAAGCACGTGCTCCAGGATGGACCGCAGCCCGCGCGCCCCGGTCTTGCGCTCCACGGCCTTGCGCGCGACCGCGCGCAGGGCGTTCTCGCGGAAAACCAGCTCGCAGCCCTCCATCTCGAAGAGCTTGGCGTACTGCTTGGTGATCGCGTTGCGCGGCTCGGTGAGGATCTGCACTAGCTGGCTCTCGTCCAGCTCGTTCAGCACCGCCAGCACCGGCAGCCGGCCGACGAACTCGGGTATCAGACCGTATTTGATGAGGTCCTCGGGTTCGACCTGGTGCAGCAACTCCGCCGTGGTCTTGCGATCGACTTTGCTGCGCACGTCCGCGGAGAAGCCGATGCCGCTCTTCTCGGTACGGTTCTGGATGACCTTGTCCAGACCGGCAAAGGCGCCGCCGCAGATGAACAGGATGTTCGAGGTGTTCACCTGCAGGAATTCCTGCTGCGGGTGCTTCCGTCCGCCCTGTGGCGGCACCGAGGCCACCGTGCCCTCGATGAGCTTGAGCAGCGCCTGCTGCACCCCCTCGCCCGAGACGTCGCGGGTGATGGAGGGGTTGTCGGACTTGCGTGAGATCTTGTCGATCTCGTCGATGTAGACGATGCCCTTCTGCGCCTTTTCGACGT
>CAZTPK010000392.1:0-2846 GCA_964614765.1 uncultured Gammaproteobacteria bacterium | reverse complement strand
GCCGGGCCTACGCCGCGGCGATCACCTCCCTCATGTGCGGCCACGCCTACGCGACGTCCGCGCAAATCGCGGCCCACGTCGGTCCGTTCGCCGGCTACGAGCGGAACCGGGAGCCGTTCCTCGGAGTGATGCGCAAACACCAAGCGCACGCCGACGGGATCGACCCCAAGGCGGTTCCCGGCGACCTCCTCTCGGCTGCGAGGGGCGCCTGGGCCGACGCGATCACCTTCGGAACCGAGTACGGCTACCGGAACGCACAGGCGACCGTGCTCGCTCCCACCGGAACGATCGCCTTCATGATGGACTGCGACACGACGGGGATCGAGCCCGACATCGCCCTCGTGAAGTACAAGAAGCTCGTCGGCGGCGGGATGTTCAAGATCGTGAACAACACCGTTCCGTTCGCGCTCAAGAAGCTCGGCTACGGCCGCGAGGAGATCCAGCGCATCGTCGACTGGATCGACGAGCACGATACCATCGAGGGGGCCCCGGGTCTCCGGGAGGAGCACCTGCCGGTCTTCGACTGCGCCTTCAAGCCGGCGAACGGAAGCCGCACGATCCACTACATGGGCCACGTGAAGATGATGGCCGCGGTGCAGCCGTTCCTCTCGGGGGCGATCTCGAAGACGGTCAACATGCCCCACGACGCGACGGTCGAGGAGATCGAGAAGACGTACGTCGAAGCCTGGAAGCTGGGACTCAAGGCGATCGCGATCTACCGCGACGGCTGCAAGCGCACGCAGCCGTTGTCGACCGGGAAGGAGACGAAGAAGGCGGAGTCCGCAACCGCAGCGGCCGATGCCGCCCAGCCGCGGCGCCGGAAACTCGCCGACACCCGGCAGTCGATCACGCACAAGTTCTCGGTCGCCGGCTTCGACGGCTACATCACGGTCGGTCTCTACGAGGACGGCCAGCCGGGGGAGATCTTCATCACGCTCGGCAAGGGCGGATCGACGCTCTCCGGCTTCGCCGACGCCTTCGCGACCGCGGTGTCGTTCGCGCTGCAGCACGGAGTCGAGCTGCGCTTCCTGGTCGACAAGTTCACCCACGTCCGCTTCGAGCCGTCCGGGTTCACCGGGAACTCCGACATTCCGATCGCGAAGTCGAACGTCGACTACGTCTTCCGGTGGATGGCCCTCCAGTTCCTCCCGAAGGAGCAGCAGCCCGCGAAGGCGGTGCCGGAGAACGGCATCGAGATGGAGGGCGGGTCCTCGGTCCACGCCTCGCGAGAGGAGCGGGAGCGCGCGATCTACGTGCGCCAGGCGGACGCGCCGCCGTGCTCGGAGTGCGGGTCGCTCATGATTCGGAACGGCGCCTGCTACGCCTGCGTGAATTGCGGCGCGACGAGCGGCTGCTCGTAGGAGACCGGCTTGTCCGGAGCGCGAGAGAGGGCGGCGGCGGGCGCGGCCGGGTGGCTCGCCCGCCGTTTTCGGCTCCGTTTCCCCGCGCTCTTCCTCGCTTTCGCCCTCCTCTTCGGGATCGACCTGGTCGTTCCCGACCTCGTCCCGTTCGTCGACGAGGCGGGCCTCGCCCTCCTCACCCTCCTATTCGGCCTCTGGAAGGCCCGTCGGCGTCCCGACGCGCCGTCACCGGAACGCGACCGGGAGTTCACGGGGCGATAACCCGGGTCCGATACGGTCTCCCGCATGAGAGATCGTTCGGAAACCGTCGGCCTCTATCTCGAACGGGTCCGCCGTCACCGGCTCCTCGACCGCGAGCGCGAGGGCGAGTTGGCGGAGCGGAGCGCCCGAGGATGCGTCGCCTCGCGGCGCGCCCTCGTCGAATCGAACCTCGCGTTCGTCGTGCGGATCGCCAGGGAGTACCGCAACCTCGGCGTTCCCTTCGAGGACCTCCTCGAGGAAGGGAACCTCGGGCTGCTCGAGGCGGCTCGCCGCTTCGACGGAGCGAGGGGAACGCGGTTCATCACCTACGCCTCGTGGTGGATCCGGAAGGCGATCCTCGAGGCCCTCGTCCGGCACACGCGCCTGGTTCGCCTCCCGTACTACCAGCTCCAACGGCGGAAGCGCCTTCTGGAAGCCGCGCCCCAAGGAGGGGAGGCCCCCCGCCTTCCGGGCTTCCGCATCGAGTCGCTCGACGACCCGCACGGCGACGGCGATCGGACGCTCGGAGAAACGATCGCGGACGCGACGGTCGCGACTCCGGAGGAGGAGACCCTCCGGGCCGAGGCGACCTTCGAGATGCGGCGTGCCCTCGAGGGACTCAATCCCCAGGAGCGGAGAATCCTCGAACTGCGTTTCGGGCTCGACGGCTCCCCGCGGCTTTCCCTCAACGAGGTCGGCGACGAGCTCGGGCTCAGCCGCGAGCGGATCCGGCAGATCGAAGGGCGGGCGATCGAGCGCCTTCGCCGGGCCTTGAGGACGCGGACCGCTCCCGCGCGAAGAGTCGCCTGAGGTCTCCGGGCGGCGCGAGAACGAGGGCTCGCGGGGCGCTCGACGCCGCCCCGCGGCGTACGAGGTTCTCCCGAAACGCCGAGATCGCCTCGGCGGCCACGGGGTCGTGGAGCGCTCCCGGCTCGATCACGAGGAGAAGACCCCGCTCTCGGGCGATCCCTCTCCAGAGGGCGGCGACGGCCCGAGCCACCTCGTTCCTGTCGTGTGCATCGGAGTCGGGGTCGGAAGCGCCGCCCCGCATCCGGTCCCACATCGGAAGCCCGCCGAGAAGACGGAGCGAGAGACGCCGCTCTCCGCGCAGGCGCCGTGCCCACGCGCGCGCGGCGGCCTCGCTTTCGAGGAGGTTCCGCAGCACGAGACGGTCGAGATTCGAAGAGCCCGGTCGCGTCGAGGGTCGCAGCTCTTGGACGCTGAAGCCGTGGAGCTGGGCGAGCA
>CAZTPK010000391.1:0-2853 GCA_964614765.1 uncultured Gammaproteobacteria bacterium | reverse complement strand
GCACGGTGTAGAAGGCGGTGATCGAGCCGCCGTTGACCCCGCCGGGGCCGGCGCGCTCCACCAGCGCCGGCAGGCGCGCGAACACCGACGGCGGGAAGCCGCGCGTCGCCGGCGGCTCGCCGATGGTGAGCGCGATCTCGCGCAGCGCCTGCGCATAGCGCGTCAGGGAGTCCATGAGCAGCAGGACGCGTTTGCCCTGGTCGCGGAAGTACTCGGCGATCGCGGTGGCCACGGAGGCGCCGTGCACTCGCATGAGCGGCGGCATGTCCGCCGGCGTGGCTACGACCACCGAGCGCCGCAATCCCTCCTCGCCGAGGCTGTCCTCGATGAACTCCTTCACCTCGCGGCCGCGCTCGCCGATGAGACCGACCACGATCACGTCCGCGGTGGTGAACCGCGTCATCATGCCGAGCAGTATGGATTTGCCGACGCCGGCCGGCGCGAACAGGCCGAGGCGCTGCCCGCTGCCCACGGTGAGCAATGCGTTGATCGCACGCACGCCGACGTCGAGCGGCTTCCGGATGGGCGTGCGGCTGAGCGGATTGATCATCGTGCCGTTCAGCGGCATGCGCCTTTCCGCGCGCGGCAGGCGCCTGCCATCGAGCGGCCGTCCCGCGCCGTCGATGATGCGACCGAGCAGGTGATCGCCGACGGCCACGTCGCCGGCGCGCCCGATGGGCACGACACGTGCGTTCGGCGCCAAGCCGTCCGGCGAGCCGGTCGGCATCAGGAACAACCGCTCCCCGGCGAAACCAACCACCTCGGCCTCCACCGGCGCGCCGCCGCGGCTGGCCACTCGGCAGCGATCCCCGATCGCCGACTGGCAGCCCACCGCTTCCAGGGTCAGACCGACCATGCGCGTGAGCTTTCCCTCGACGACCGGCTTCCACTGCGCCTTGCGCAGCCGCTCGTTGTGCTGCTGCAGCTTGGCCGCCCAGACGGACTGGCGACCGGCACGCGCGTCATTCATTTTGATCGTTCTCGCGCAGACTGCCGAAGCACTGTGCGATGGTGGCGTTCAGGCGCGCCTCCACCGTCGCGTCGATGAACGAGGTCGCCGTCTCGATGAGGCAGCCGCCGCGCGAGATCAGGGGGTCCTCCTCGAGGGTGTAGGCATCCTGGGTGTCTCCGAGCGAAAAGGCCTGGCGGACGATCTCCACGTCCTCGGGGTTGAGATGGATGCGCGGATGACGCGAAGCGATGGGAAGGCTCGCCACGGCCTCGCGTACGACGGCGACGATCTCGCCCTGGCTGGTCTTCAGCTCCCGCCGGATGAGCTGGCGGGCGATGAGGATCACCATGTCCACCAGCGTTCTCTCGAGCTCCTCGTCCAGCGTCTCGATCGGCGCGGCGATGGCGCGCAGCATGGAGGACAGCGCGTTGAGCTTTGGCTGGTATTTCGCCTCGAACTGCTGCGCGACCTCGCGTTGCCCGGCCTCGCGCCCCTCGCGACGGCCGAGCGCGAAGCCCTCCTCGTAGGCGTGCTTCTGGATGGATTGAAGATCCGAGGCAGTCAGAGGACGGACCGCCTGCCGGTGCACGCCGGTGTGTATGTCGCCGTCAACCGACGGCAGATCGTAGCGCTGGACCTCGCCAATCTGTTCGCGGCTGAGAATACGGGGCGGACGCGCGGGCATGGCAGTCGGCGGCTAGACCATCTGCTCGCCGGCGCCGGCCAGCACGATCTGGCCCTCGTCAGCCAGCCGACGCGCGATCGTGATGATCTCCTTCTGGGCGGTCTCGACATCCGAAAGCTTCACCGGCCCGCGAGACTCCAGATCCTCGCGCAGCATCTCGGCCGCGCGCTGCGACATGTTGGAAAGGATCTTCTGCTTGATACCGTCGTCGGCGCCCTTCAGCGCGAGCACGAGAGTCTCGCTGGAGACCTCGCGCAGCAGCGTCTGAATCCCGCGGTTGTCGACCTCCACGAGGTCGTCGAAGACGAACATGAGGTCCTGGATGGCCTGGCAGAGGTCCGCGTCCGCGTCCTTCATCGCGTCCATGACCTTGTTGCCGACGCTGCCGTCGACGAAGTTGAGGATGTTGGCCGCGCACTTCACGCCGCCGATGCTGGATGACTTCAGCCCGCCGCCGCCGCCCTTTAGCTGGCGCTCCAGGATGTCGTTCAGTTCCTGCATGGCGGAGGGTTGCACGCCGTTGAGCGTGGCGACGCGCAGAACGAGGTCGCTGCGCAGCTTCTCGGGGAACTCCTGCAGCACCGCCGCTGCCTGATCGGCCTCCAGGTACGAAAGCACGATGGCGATGATCTGCGGATGCTCCAGCCGGATTAGCTCGGCCACCGCGCGCGGATCCATCCACTTCAGCGACTCCAGGCCCTTGGTGTTGCCGCCGAGCAGGATGCGATCGATCATGGTCGCCGCCTTCTCCTCGCCCAGGGCATTGACCAGCACGCTGCGGATGTACTCATCGGAGCCGACGCCGAGCGAGGTCTGGTTTTGCAGGCTGTTGACGAATTCGGCCACCGTCGCGTTGACCGTCTCCTTCGACACGTTCTGCAGCGAGGCCATGGCGATGCCGATCTTCTGCACCTCCTTCGGCCCCATGTGCTTGAGGATCGCGGCCGCCGCCTGTTCGCCCATGGTCATGAGCAGGACGGCCGCCTTCTCGACGCCGTTCAGTTTGGTAGCTTCGGCCATGGGCTATCGATCATTCCGCGTTGACCCAGCCCTTGACGACCTGCGCCGCCAGCTTGGGGTCCTGCGAGGCCAGCATCTTCACCCGATCGAGCTCCGACTGATCGCGCGGCGGCGCGAGTTGCGCGACCGCGCCGCTCCCGCCCGGCAGCGAGGCGCCCGCGCCGGCTGGCAGCGCCAGCGAGCCGTCGGCGTTCAT
>CAZTPK010000390.1:0-2855 GCA_964614765.1 uncultured Gammaproteobacteria bacterium | reverse complement strand
CGCGACATGTCCTCCGGCAGCGTGCGGTAGTCCTCGTAGGTAAACGGGATGCGCGGCTCTGAGGTGATCATCGCTGTTCGTCCTTGCGCAGATTCCGCCGGTAGTCTAGCGACGCAGCGTCACCTTGTCATGCCGGCGGGACGAGGCCTTCGATCCCTGGAAAAGCCGTCTGTGGCATACGGTGTGTGTCAGCACACTTGTAGAGACAGGTGACAGGCGTTCTGGGACAGGGGGACACGCCGTCGCCGTTACGTGACGCGAAGCGCGGACTCCCGGACATTTTTCGTCCGGCAATGGTTGCGCGCGGATCCTTGGCTGCGAATGCAGTGCACAAGCCAGTGAGCGCCAGTCCACAGATCTCGATGACGGGCTGCAGGAACGATCCGCGGCCGGCCTTCGGCGCCCCCGGGGATCGAAGCTCCACACCTTGCATCGGCGATTCCTGGAAAACAAATGCTTACGCCCGATGCCTGCCATCGAACATCGCTCCGGCGCGTCTGAAAGGCGCATCTGACCGCCGTGGAAGCGGCGTTCGAGGCGGCTCGATCGCACCATCCGCTGGCATGGCTGCTGCTTCGAGTGCCACACAGAGGGGCCGCAATCAAAGCCGACCAAAAAAGCGGCACGCGGCGAGGGCCATGAGCAAGCCAAGCCAAAGCAGGCGCGCAACCGCCTGCGAATCCGGAATCATCTGGACGCGAGAGCGCCTTGAGCGCTGGATGGCCGAGACTCGCTCGCTCGCCGAGCAACTGCCCGACATCGGGCACCTGCCTCACGCGCAGATGCGCACGCTCATGCTCGCGCTCGCCCGCGGCATGAATGGCCTGCCGCGCATGGCGGCGGGCCGGCAACCGATGAACGCGCCGCGTATCCGCATCCACACGCTCGGACGGTTCGCCATCGAGATCGACGGCTGGCCGCTGGACTTCGCCGGCAGGCTGCCGAGGAGGCCGCTGGACCTGCTGACGGCGATCGTCGCGCGCGGCGGCCGCAACGTCGCCGCCAGCACGCTCTGCGCGGATCTCTGGCCGGACGCCGACGGCGCAACGGCCGCGCAGTCCTTCAACGTCACGCTGCACCGCCTGCGCAAGGTCCTCGACGTGCGGGATGCGCTGTGCGTGCACGGCGGCAGCGTGAGCCTGGACCCGGCCACGTTCTGGGTCGACGCGCTGGTGTTCGAGCAGGCCATCGCCCAGATGGACGGCCACGCCGAGATGCAGCCCGGCCAGTACGACAGCAGCGTGGAGCGCTTCGACGCGGCGCTCGATCTCTACCAGGGCGCGTTTCTTCCGATGCAGGACGCGCCGTGGGCGACGGTGCTGCGCGAGCGCCTGCGCAGCAAGTTCGTGCGCGCGGTGCGCGCATACGCGGAGCGCTGCGATCGGCTCGGCCAGCACGACCTGTCGATAGCGGTGTACCGACGCGCCATCGAGATCGATCCGCTCGCGGAGGAGCTCTATCGCCGGCTGATGCGCGAGTACGACGAGCTCGGTCTCACCGCCGATGCGGTGGCGCTGTACCGGCGCTGCCGGCTGATGCTCGGGCGGCTGCTGGGCGTGATGCCCGCCGTCGAGACCCGCGAGATCTACGAGGCCATACAGCGCAAGGCGCAGGCTGCGGCGCACGGCGGCCCCGATACCGCCGCGGAGAGGTTTGCCTACGGCGAGAGCTCGGGGGCCGCGGCAATGGGCGCCCTGGGCCCGTACGTCGCCGGGCGGACCCTCGGATCGGTAAGCGGTTTGTAAGTCCCTGAGGCGTATTCTCTGCGGAAGGCGGGAAGGGCCCATCGTGTGCGGTCGTGAGCACGATGGGCCTTGCGGGAACATGGAGGGGGAAGGTCATGTGCTGCAAACTCATCGGTTGGTGGCGGGCGCTGCTGGCGGCGACGGGCCTGTTCCTGGGAATCGTGCCGGCCGCACACGCCGCCACGATAGTCCTGTATGACTTCCAAGAGCCGGACCCGACCGGGTCGTTCACGAATGCGCCGGACACCACCGCGGGTAACATCTCCGCGGGCGTCTGGTCGCTGCGCGACGGATTGCTCATACCCCTTCCCCTCAATCTGACTTCGCCGGACAACTGGGCCGTTTCGGGGCTTAGCTGGGGCGACGGAACAGATCTCACGCCGGCAGGCAACCGCTATCGATTCACGATCACCGTCGCGCCAGGCTTCTCGCTGAACCTGAACTCCGTGTCGTTCGACGATCAGCGGTTCGAACTCCTTGGCGTGGCCGGCCCCACGAGCTGGAGCCTCTCCATCAACGGCGCCTCGGTTCTAGCCGGTCAGGCGACCGATCCGACGAACAACGGCCTCGGCTGGACCTCCCGCACCGTGGGGTTCGCTCCGGTCACGGGCCTCACCGGCAGTTTCTTCGTGGATCTCTTTGCTTTCGGTGCAACGCCCGTCTTCGGCAACGCGCAGGTATGGAACGTGGACAACTTCCAGCTCGAAGGTGTGGTGGTGCCATTGCCGCCGGCATTGTGGCTGCTGGGCGCCAGCCTGGTGGCGCTGATGGGCATCTCGCGCAAGCGCTCGGAAGGCTGATGCCACGGAAAAGAAAAAATGAAAGACACACCCTTTTCCTCCAGTGCAGGCCGGCAGGTTGCGGCAGAGGCGTGCTAGCATTTGATAAAGGTGACAAACACTTTTTTCGAGGGGGCGCAGAAATGGCGACGGACACCTTTTCCGGCACCTCTTCTTCGAGATGGATGACGAAAGGAGCAACCTCATGCTTAGACGCAAGGCGCTGTCGGCCGCGGCATTGTTGGGGGGGATCGGGATGCACACTGGCGCCGACGCCGCCCTGGTCACGTTCAGCGATCAGGCTACCTTCCTGACGGCCACGGGAGCGAGC
>CAZTPK010000389.1:0-2861 GCA_964614765.1 uncultured Gammaproteobacteria bacterium | reverse complement strand
CCACACACCAGGGCGGCTGCGAGTGCGGCGCAGTACGGTACCGCGTGCGCGGCGCGATGCGCGGCGTGGTCAACTGCCACTGCAAGCAGTGCCGCCGCATCCACGGCCACTTCGGCGCCTATACCTCCGTCGAGCGTGGCCAGCTCACCCTGATCAACGACGCCGGACTGAAGTGGTACCGCTCCTCCGCGGCCGTGCGCCGCGGCTTCTGCGGCCACTGCGGCGCGAGCCTGTTCTGGGACAACGAACAGCTCGCAACCATCTCCATCGCCGCCGGCAGCCTGGACGACCCCACGGGCCTGAAGAGCATCGCCCACATCTACACCGCGGATTCCGGCGATTACTACGGCATCGACGACGGCCTGGCGAAGTACCCGGGCAGCATGCGCGATGCCACCTGATCACCTTCCCCGGTGCGAAAGACCATGTTCCGAATCGATCTCACCCCCGCGCAGATACGGCAGTTCAACGAGGACGGCTTCCTCATCCTGGACCGGCTGCTCGAGCCCGACGAGGTCGAACGCACGGCGGCGCGCTTCGAGCGCCTGTTTCGCGGCGAGTTCGAGACCGGACTGTACCCGGACGAGTGGAACTGGCAGGAGGGACGCGACCCGCCGGATCGCACCCGGCAGATCTGCAACGGCTGGAAATCCGATCGCGCCATCGCCGCGGTGGTGCTGAGCGCGCAGGTCGGCAGGATGTGCGCGCAGCTCGCCGGCTGGCCCGGTGCGCGCATCGCGCAGGACAACGTGCTGTGGAAGCCGCCCGGCGCGAGGCCGCTCGGCTTTCACCAGGACAACAGCTACATCAAGTGGTGCGAGCCGCCGGCGTACCTCACCTGCTGGATCGCGCTGGACGAGACCCACGCGCGCGGCGGTACGATCGAGTACGTGCGCGGCTCGCACCGCTGGGGCAAGTTTCCGCCGATACGGCAGTTCCACGCGCCGGACGATTACCGCGAGGCGATGCGCGAGGCGGCGCACAGCGTCGGCCGCGAGCCGGAGATCGTGCCAGTGGAGGTCCCGCCCGGCGGTTGCGCCTTTCATCACGGCGACACCTGGCACGGCTCGGACACCAATCGCGGCAGCACCCCGCGCCGCTCCACGGTCGCGCACTGCATCTCATCGGAGGCGCGCTACCACCCCACCGAGATCGGCTACATCTACAGCCGCTACAAGCGCGTCGACGACCTGACGATGGACGAGAGCTACTTTCCGGTACTGTGGCGCGAGGACGGCTACCGCTCGCCCTTCCTCGACCCCTACATCCGCGGCGAGCGCGCGGTGGCGAGCGACGCGAAGACCGCCGCGGCGGCGCCCTAGCGCGCGTCGATATCCCCGCCCGGCTGCACGATCACCGAGATGAAGCGGATAGGCAGCTTGATGAGCTGCACCGGTCCGTGCGCCGTGCTCGCCTCGAACAGCAGCGAGTCCCCGGGCGAGAGATGATAGCGGTTGCCCGCGTGCTGGTAGACGACCTCGCCCTCGAGCATGTGTATGAACTCCACGCCGGGGTGCTGGAACTCCGGGAACACCTCGGACTGATCGGTGAGCTCGATGAGATACGGCGCGATGGCCACGTCGCGGCCCACGCCGTGGCCGAGCAGCTGGTACTGGTGGCCGACGCGCGAACCGCGGTTTTCGATGGTGATGCCGCCGCCCTTCTTGGTGTAGCAGCAGCCGTGCTGGTCCTCGTAGCTCTGGAAGAAGTACGTCATCGGCACCTTGAAGGCGCGCGACAGCGCGTGCAGCGTGCCGAGGGAGGGCGAGGCGTTGCCGTTCTCGATCTTCGAGAGCATGCCCGGGGACAGTCCCGCGAGCTGGGCCACCCGCGCGACGGTCAGTCCGCGCTGGGTGCGGAAGATGCGCACCTGTTGGCCGATCGCCTGCGCCATGCGCCGATCGATCGCCTCGGGCGACTGGTCCGCGACGTTGCCGTTCTCAGTAGGGCCCGGATCGCGGTCCGGGTCTTCGCAAATCATGATGGTCTATATGCCGCCTCGTCCTGCCGCGGGAACGCGGTACCTGTTGCAATCGTTGCACGATCGCTATTGAATATAGTTCCACAAAAGTGAATTCTGTTCACCTTCTTTTGTGGATACCCGCTGCGGGGTAGAGCCCGCCCCGGAGGGGCAGTTGCGGCACTTTCGGCCGCGACCCTCCGAGGCCCCGCCAGGAGCGCGATCGGAGGACTAGGCGTGCGCAAAAAACCTGAAGGAATTCGCCCGGTAACCACACCGGACCCCACGCTCGCCACCTGCCCGCCCGCCGCTCGTGCGGGCATGCGTTCGCCGTACCCCGCCCTGCCGCATCGGGTCCGCGGCGCGACCGGGGATGGCCATGCTTGATCCGGCGCGCTCGGCGACGGTCGGCGCGACGCCCGCGCGCGGCGCCGGCAGCCCGCTGGGCGCGATGGACCTGCTGCACACGGTCCTCACGCGTCTGCTGGAGGACCCGGATTCCACCCAGCCCTTCACCCTGCTGCTGGCCGACATCCTCGAGATCGCCGGGGCCGAGGCCGGTGCGGTCTTCGTTACCACCGAGACCGGGCGCCAGCTGGTGCTGCTGGCCTGTACCGGCTGTGACGATCGCCAACGCTGGGTGCGCTTCGTCGACCATCACGAGCTGCGCCTGCCTCCGAACCCCGACAGCGCCCCACAGGTGCTGGACGAGCCAGCCGATCGGAACACCCACGTGCTCGCGCAGTGGCTGACGCAGGGGGCGCATGGTCACGGCCTGCTGCTGCTGCGCCTTCCGGGCCGCAGCGGCTCGCTGCCGCGCGCCACGATCCAGGCGGTCCACGACTACGGCGACTACCTGGCCGGGAGCCAGCTCTCGGTCGGCGACATCGCCGTCTGCTCG
>CAZTPK010000388.1:0-2863 GCA_964614765.1 uncultured Gammaproteobacteria bacterium | reverse complement strand
GGGGCACGCTCACCGTCACTCCATCTTCCTCGTGGCCTGGCTCGAAGCGGTACGATAGGCTCAGATCCAGTTCGCCCAGGCGCAGCCCATCCGGGAACAGCCCGGCAGCTACCGGCTCGCCGCGCAGCAGGTACTCTCGCGGGATGAGCAGCAGATCCGGGTCGGCGCGCTCCGCCTCCCTGAGCCACCGCTCGAAGGTTCGTCGCTCGCAGACGTTCTCCGGGAGGCGCTGGTCGTAGAAATCGAAGATGGCCTGTTCGTCGGCGAGGATGTCCAGCCGCCGTGCCTTGTGCTCTAGGATGCGCAATTCCTCGAACAGCGCCCGGTTGCGGGCGAGGAACCCCGCGTCGGTGTCGAGCTCGCCATTCACCAGCGCCTCGCGGATGAAGATGTCGCGCGCCTCCGCGGGATTGATGCGCCCGAAGTCCACCCGCCGTCCGCTGGCGATGGTCAGGCCGAGCAGCGTCGACTTCTCGTAGGCGATGACGCGCCCGGCTCGGCGCTCCCAGTGCGGATCGCTGTGGCTGCGCTTCAGAAGGTGCGCCCCGACCTGCTCGATCCACTCCGGCTCCACCGCCGCGACGTTGCGCGCGTACAGCCGGGAGGTCTCCACGATCTGGGCGGCCACGAACCACTTCGGCCGGCGCCGGAACTGTGCCGAGCCGGGAAAGATGGCCGGCTTGATGCCGCGCGTGCCGAGATACTCGCTGGCGTCGGTGCGGAACGCGATCTGGCTGAGATACCCCGTCAACAGCGCGCGATGCACCGCGGCGTATTCCGCCGGCGCCGCATTGCAGCGGTACTTCAGCTCGGAGGCCAGCTCGCGCAGCTGGTTCCAGGTGTCGCGCCACTCGCGCACGCGCGCCGGGGAGACGTAATGCTCGCGGCACCATTGCGCCAGCCGCTTCTTCGACAGCAAGCGCGCCTGCTCCTCGTAGGCGTTCCAGAAATTGACGTACCAGAGAAAATCCGAGCCTGCGTCGTTGAAGGCAGCGTGGGCCGCAGCGGCCGCCTCACGCGCCTCCAGCGGGAACTCACGCGGGTCCTGGATGCCGAGTACGGCGGCGATGATGAGCAGTTCCGTCAGACAGTGCCCCTCGTGCCCGGCGACGATCGGCCTGCCGATGCGCGGGTCCAGCGGCAGCCTGGCCAGCGCGCGGCCGACGGCGGTGAGCGTCCGCGCCTCGTCCACGGCTCCCAGCTCGTGGAGCAGCGTGTAGGCGTCGTTGATGTAGCGCCCCTCCGGGGGGTCGAGAAAGGGAAACTCGTCGACCTGCCCTAATCCGAGCGACTCCAGCTGCAGGATGACCGCCGCCAGGTTGGTGCGCCGGATCTCCGGATCGGTGTACGCCGGCCGGCTCAAGTGATCCTCTTCGCTGTACAGGCGCACGCACACGCCCCCGGCGGTACGCCCGCAGCGGCCCGCCCGCTGATCGGCCGAGGACTGCGAGATCCGCTCGATCGGCAGGCGCTGCACCTTGGTGCGCGGACTGTAGCGGCTCACGCGGGCGAGCCCGCTGTCGACGACGTACCGCACGCCGGGTACGGTAAGCGAGGTCTCGGCGACGTTGGTGGCGAGCACGATGTGGCGGCGCGTGTGCGGTTCGAAGATGCGCTGCTGCTCCGCGGCCGTGAGCCGCGCGTAAAGCGGCAGGATGTCGGTGTCGGCGAGTCGCTCCCGGCCGAGCGCCTCGGCGGCGTCGCGGATCTCCCGCTCGCCGGGGAGAAACACCAGGATGTCGCCGCGATCGATGCGCGAGAGCTCACGCACCGCCTCGACGATGCCTGCGTTGAGGTCGACCTCCTCGGTCACCTCGTCCTGCACCAGTGGGCGGTAGCGTACCTCGACGGGATAGGTGCGCCCGGAGACTTCGATGATCGGCGCGCCGTGGAAATGGCGCGAGAACTTCTCCGGGTCGATGGTGGCGGAGGTGATGATCACCTTCAGATCGGGACGCTTCGGCAGCAGCGACTTCAGGTACCCGAGCAGGAAATCGATGTTCAGGCTGCGCTCGTGGGCCTCGTCGACGATGAGCGTGTCATAGGCCTCCAGACGGCGATCGGCCTGGGTTTCAGCGAGAAGGATGCCGTCGGTCATGAGCTTGACGTAGGTGTTCTCGCCGATCTGCTCGCTGAAGCGCACCTTGTAGCCGACCGCCGCGCCCAGCGCGCTGCCCAGCTCCGCGGCGATCCGGGCCGCCAGCGTTCGGGCCGCGATGCGCCGCGGCTGGGTGTGTCCGATGAGACCCCGAACACCGCGGCCGAGCGACAGGCAGATCTTCGGTAATTGGGTGGACTTGCCCGACCCCGTCTCCCCGCAGACGACCACGACCTGGTGGGCCGCAATGGCGCGCGCCAACTCCTCGCGGCACGCGGACACCGGCAGCTCCGCCGGGAAGGTCGGCGTGGGGAGCATGTCGGCGCGCCGCTGCAGCCGCTCGCGCGCCCGCGCGAGCCGGGACTGAAAACCGCTTGCCAGCGGCGCGCCCTCGGGGCGTCCGCGCTGATGCCGCAGCCGATGCCAAAGCCGCTGCAGCACGCGCCGGTCCGCCGGCATACAATCAGCCAGCGCAGCGTTGAGCTCCGCCTGGGTGGGGACGTCCATGGGAAGGGGATCAACCTCCGTGCCGGCGGGCGGGAGATTTTTTGTCAATTCTTAGGTTTGCTGCTAGCATTACCCTGTAACCGCCTGATAGCATTCGATATAGCGTGTGCGGAGCATGGAAACGGGCCGAGCGGGCGCGGGGCCGGCATGAGCGGCAGGGTCAGTCCAACCATGGGCCAGGTGCTGGCCTGAGAGACGCGTAAAAGACGGGCGACGGTTCAACATGGCGCAGACGCTAGACATCTCCGGCTCGCAGAT
>CAZTPK010000387.1:0-2864 GCA_964614765.1 uncultured Gammaproteobacteria bacterium | reverse complement strand
CCATGGAGGAGCCGCTGCGCCAGATCGTCCGCAATGCCGGCGAGGAGTCCTCGGTGGTCGTGGCTCGAGTTGCCGAGGGCAAGGGCGCGTTCGGTTACAACGCGGCCAACGGGGAGTACGGTGACCTGGTTCATATGGGCATCATCGACCCCACAAAGGTGACGCGTTCGGCTCTGCAGAACGCCGCATCGGTCGCGAGCCTCATCCTCACCACGGAGGCCATGGTCGCGGAGCTGCCCAAGGAGGAGAAGGCTCCGGCCATGCCGCACGGCGGGATGGACGACATGATGTAACTGTCCGGCACAACCGGCTGCAGCGAGAAAACCCCGCCGCCACACGGCGGGGTTTTTTTTCCGCCCGCAACCGGCGGAATGTTGCCGCGCCCGGGCGGGTTCTGCTAATTTCTCGTGCAGGGTGCGCACCGGCGTACGGCCCGACCATCTGCAAGCCGCGGATCAAATTCGGCTGTTCGCCGCAACTGTGCGATGGGCACGAAAGTTGTATCGCCTGCTATTGCCCGTAGTCCCGGCCTGATCGGAGGCTCATCATGTCGAGTCCGCACGAACCCAGTCGACCGCTCATCAGCCACATGGACGTGCGCGAATACTTCCACGACGAACTCAGGCACGCGATCGGCAAGCAGCAGCTGAAAGCGAGTGCTGACACGACCTGCTACGTGCTCAATCTCCTGACATCCTTCACCCATACCGATCGCCTTTACGAGCACACCGAGGAAGGCAAAATGCTGAAGCCTCTCGCCGAGATGTACGGCGACGCCCTGGCCGCCTCCAACTCGGAGCAGCGCAACCTGATGCTGCGCCGGCTCGCCGACGTCGCCCTGTTCATCAGCGGCGTGTTCAGCGACAGCCTGCAGCGCAAGACGGTCGACGTGAGTTACTACGTCGCCATGGGCGGCAGCGCCTACGGCTACCTCGCCGACAATCTGTCGAGGTGGGCGGGAGGACGCGCGCTCTCGCCCGTGTTCGAGGAGCTCTCCGAAAAGTTCCAGCGCTTCGTCGACGTACTCAACGAGGTCAGCGAGCGGGCGCACCTGAACTCGGAGGCCGACTTGATGCGCGCCTACGAGCTGTGGCTGACGACCAGCAGCGCGCGGGCCCGCCACCGCCTTCTGGAGGCGGGCTTGCAGCCAATCTGGGCGCCCTCGCACGACCGCCTGCAGTGAGCGCACAGCCGCACCAGCCACGCCGGGCGATGCAGTCCCTGACCGCCCTGCAATCCTCGCTGCAGCGTGTCTACCAGCTCGATTTGCCCCTGGACGTCGCGCATTTCGTTACCACCGACGAGATCCGCCTGGCGATTGGCACCGATGCCGCGAGATCGTCGGCCGAAGAGACAGTGTACGTGAGCCAGGATGGCGAAGACCTGTATATCAGTGTGTTCCTCGACGCGGCGCTGCTGCAGCGCGTCGAGAGCGCCTGCCAATCAAGCAGTGCCGCGATCGGCCTACATGACATCTGCCTGGTCGTCGAGGGCGTGAGCCACTTCATGTTGCTGACGACCCGGGCTCTGCAATCGCGCCAGGCGACCGCGTTTGAAATGGAGCTGCAGGCGGAGATCGACAAATTCCTGGTTCTCACCAATCTCGTCAGCGACGGCGGCGGAGACGGATGCATGGAGACGGAGACGCACCGGCGTCTCTTCAGTGCCGTGACACTGCGACCAGACATGTCGGCACCGCTGGCGCAGCGCTACGTCGATGCCAGTCGGTTCGCGAGCCGCTATTGCCAGCGGTTGCGATACCTGCGCTCACGGCACGAAACCGGCTGCCGGCGGTTGTCGGAAGAACTCTACCGCTTCTACCGCCTGCCCCTCCCGGAGAAAATCAGCCATATCGAACGCTCGACCGCTACGTGCACCTAGCTTCGAAACGCCAGCCGCGACAACGCTCGGTCGCGTCGGCGTATCGATCGTGGAGATGCTCGGGCAGTGGCCGCCCGTGAAATCGGCGTACCGGCTCGACCCGAGACCGCTGTGCGACTGCCATGCCCACGGCCGCGGCGGCCAGTAGCGCAGTACCGTAACCGGTCACGTCGGCGTTGGCGGACACATCGACCCTGCAGCCGAGCGCCGCTGCCAGGAACTCGCAAAAATACGAATTGCGGCTGAGACCGCCGTCGATGGATATCGTGTCCTGCAGCGGCACGTGCCGACGCATGGCCCGCAGGACCTGCGCAGTGCGCAAGGCGACCCCTTCCAGGACGGCGCGGCAGAGGTCGGCGCGCCCCGTGTCCAGTCCCAGGCCCAGCCACATGCCCGACGCGCTTCTGTCCCAGTATGGACATGCCAGTCCCGAGAGGGCCGGCACGAATACCAGCCCGCGCTCCACTGCGGACGGGCCTTCGAACGCGTCGATCTCGTCGTAGCCGGCGTACAATCCCACTTGACGCAGCCAGTCCACGGCCGAGCCAGCGTTGTAGACGCCGCCGTCGACCGCGTAGACGGGCTGCTGTCCACGCATCTGCCACGCCAGCGTCGGCAGCAGCCCGCTGCCCGGGTCGCTGACCAGACGTTGACCCGCCACGCACAGCGCGAAGGCGCCAGTACCGAACGTTATCTTGGCGGCTCCGGACCCACGGCATCCATGACCGTACAGCGCGGCCTGCTGATCGACGATGCTAGCCGTCACGCGGGCGCCACCCGTAGCCGCGCTCGCGCCGAACTCACCGGTGGTCGGAACGATTGTCGGCAGCACCTCCGCCGGGATGCCGAACAACCGGCACAACTCGGGATCCCACTCCAGAGTGCGGAGGTTCATCAGACTGGTTCGCGAGGCCGTCGTCACGTCGGTCACGAACCTGCCGCAAAGTCTGTCGAGAAAATAGCTGTCGCTCGTGCCCATACGT
>CAZTPK010000386.1:0-2868 GCA_964614765.1 uncultured Gammaproteobacteria bacterium | reverse complement strand
ATATGCGAATCCCGCAGCACTCGAGTTGCTGGGTGCAAGTACGCCGGACCAGATCCTAGGCAAGGACGTGCTCACGATTGTGCACCCGGACTCGCATGACTTGGTCAATGACCGCGTTCGCAAGCACAATCGTCGTGAACCGGTTGCGCCCAGGGTCGAGAAGCGATGGCGCCGCTTCGACGGCACGCCGATCGAGGTCGAAGTCACCGGCGTGCCATTCGCGCTGGGGACCCAGCAGGCTGTACACGTCATGGCACGTGACATAACCCAAAGCAAGCGCGCCGGCGAAGCCCTCAGGCAGAGCGAGGAACGGCTTCGGCAGGCACTTCACATCTCGCAGATCGGAATCTTCGATCACGACCACCAGGCCAAATCCATCTACTGGTCGCCGGAGTTGCGCCGGATATTCGGCTGGGACGCGGAGGAGACCATTACGCTGTCGAAATTCATGGACTGCGTGCTCCCCGATGACCGTGCGAAAGTCATGGCTGCCGTCCAGCATGCCCATGATCCGTCGGGCGACGGCGTGTACGACATCGAGTTCCGGGTAAACCGGCGGGATGGCGACGTACGGTGGCTGGTGGGGCAGGGGCAGACGTTCTTTGCGGGGGAAGGCGCCGGACGTCATCCAGTGCGTACGGTAGGCGCGACCCTCGACATCACCGAGCGCAAGCGGGTCGAGGAGGCGCTAAGCGCGAACGAGGCGCGTCTGGCCGAGGCCCAGCGCATCGGCCGCATGGGCAGCTGGAGTCTCGACCTCGTCACGAACAAACTGGAGTGGTCGGAAGAGATCTTCCGGATCTTTGAGATAGACCCAGCCGAGTTCGAGGCGTCCTACGAGGCCTTTCTCGGCAAGGTGCACCCTGATGATCGGGCGCTCGTCGATCAGGCATATTCCAGGTCGGTCCGCGAACGGGCGCCTTACGATACCGTCCATCGCCTGCTCATGAACGATGGGCGCGTGAAGTACGTGCGCGAGGTGTGCGAAACCAGCTACAACGATCGTGGCCAGGCCGTCTGTTCCATGGGCACGGTCCAGGACATCACAGCGCTTCGCCAGATTGAGGAAGATCTGCGCAGATACCAGCACCAGCTGGAGGACATGGTCGCTGAGCGTACCCGTACGATCAAGGAGCAGTCGCAGATCATCGACCAGATCCACGACGCGGTCGTGACCACCGATTTTGATGGAGTCGTGCGGAGCTGGAACAATGGAGCGGAGAGGGTGTTCGGTTATGCGGCCAAGGAGATGCTCGGGAGGCATTTCGGGATCCTCTACCCCGAGGGGGATGCGGAGTTCCTGCGGGAACACGTGATTGCGCCTTTGCTCCGGAAAGGGTCGCATGAGACCGAAGCACGAGTGCTTCACAAGTCCGGGAAGGCATTTTACGTGCATCAATCCCTCAGCCTCCTGCGCGATGACGAGGGAAGACCCCGGGGAATCGTGGGGTACTCGATTGACATCACCGAGCGTAAGCAGGCCGAAGAGGCGCTCGCCGCGAGCGAGGCGCGCTTGCAGATGATTGCGGCCAACGTGAGCGAATGCTTCTACATCGTGTCGCCCGATTTCTCGAAGGCATACTACGTCAATCAGGCGAGCGAAAAGATCTTCGGTCTGCAGCGGGAGGAGATCCTGCGCCAGCCGATGGTGTTGCTGCGGGTGGCGCACGCGGACGACATCCCGCGCATCGAGGCAGGACTCGCGGCGCTCGCGCGCGGCGAGTCCTTCGAGCTGGACTACAGGGTGAATCCGGACGGGTCTCCGGAGCGGTGGGTACACGTTCGCGCCCATCCGGTGCTAGGGTATGACGGCACCCCGCTGGTCGTGGGCGTGGCCGCGGACATCACGCGGCGCAAGCAACTGGAGGCGGAGCGCCACCACGACGAGCTGCGCCAGCGTGACGCCCTGATAAGGGAGGTCCACCATCGCGTCAAGAATCACCTCCAGGGGGTCATCGGCCTGCTGTGGCAACGCGGCTCGGAGCACCCGGAGCTCGCAGGCGTGATCGCGGAGTCGGCCGGACTCATGCAGACGGTTGCCACCATCTACGGGCTGCAGGGCAAGATGGCTGACAGGCAGGTGTTGTTGGACGAAATGCTGGCGGCAATCGTTCAGAGCCAGGCTCAGCTGACAGGCGCCGCCATTGATCTGCAAAACAGCGGCGGCAACAGCAGGCCGCTCGTCGTCACCAAGGACGAGGCCGTTCCTCTGGCCCTCGCTATCAACGAATTGATCACGAACGCCATCAAGCACAGCAGGGACCGGCGCGCGACGATCAGGTGCGCGCGTACCGCCGGTGACGAAACCAGGGCGAGTATATCCATCAGTAATGCCGGCGCGCTGCCAGCGGACTTCCAGGGCGATTCCGCCAAGCGTACGGGTATGGGCATGAGGCTCCTGCGCACGCTCCTGCCGGCGCGCAGCGGCATCACCGTCTCGCACACTTCCACGCCGGAGGGCGTTGTCACGGCGACACTGCTTATCGGGCCGCCTGCCGTCGTGCGGCAGAAGTGGGAGGCCGCATCCGCGGGAGCTTCCTAGGCAGTACAAGGCCACATCCAGTCGAGCTGCCGCCAGTGCTCCAGGCTGGCCTGGCCAAGGGAAGGACCGGCAGGTCCTAAAGTTCCCGGAACTTCGACCGATACCCAAACCAGTCGGGCGATACGGTGCGCCATCAATCCATGCAGCGCGCTCCGCTCGCTGCTCAGCAAGGACATCCGCTTCTTCTTCGAGCCGAACTCGGCGGTGCTGGACATGACGAGGGAGGAGAACCTGAAGGATCTGGAGGGCATACGCAACCTGCTGCAGGTGAGCCCCGGACCCACCGTGCTGCTGCGCGGCCACGTCGACAACGCGCTGGTGGAGGA